>SYAA01000047.1 GCA_005789055.1 Actinomycetota bacterium | reverse complement strand
GAGTGGTACCGCACTCCGAACTACCGGCGCCGGATCGTGCGGTGGCCGCGCCAGGTGCTCTCCGAGTTCGGCTTGGTGCTGCCCGATGACGTCGAGGTGCGGGTGGAGGATTCCAACCAGAAACACCGCTTCATGGTGATGCCGCTGCGGCCGGAGGGCACCGACGGCTGGACCGAGGATCAACTCGCCGACATCATCACCCGGGACTGTCTGATCGGCGTCGCGCTGCCCACGCCCGGCGTCACCACCAACATCATCACCACGACCCGCGCTGCCATCCGGGGAATTGCCGACTGATGGGCGCCGCGGGACAACAGCCGGAAAACATCTCGGTCGAGACACTCGAGGAGATCGCCCGGCGCAATCAGATCTGGACCGTGATGGCCGACAAGTATGGCGTCGAGAATCCGGTGCCGCCGTGGAAAACCAGCCTGGACGGAATGTGCGACGCGATCGACCGTTCGGGCGCGGCTGCGGATCTCAACCTCACCTTCAAGGACCGCCGCGACGAGGAGGACGTGCTGTCGGCCACCCACTACGCCGAACTGCCGTATCCGGAGAATCAGCTTGTCGCACTGGCACATTCGCTGGTGGCCCGCGGCGTGATCGACGAAGTTGAACTGCGCAGACGACTCGAGGCCGTGAGAACCCGACTCGAGGCCTGAAACCCTTTCAGCCCCCAACGGCCTTCGCGACGGCGATACACCGGGTCAGCCACCCCTGATCGCACCGCGGGCCGTCCTGCAGCGCCCACATGGCGTTGTGCACCATCCGCACGATCACCCATCCCCGTGCGCGGTCCTCGTCGAACCCGGCGGCATCGACCAGCGTCCCGAACCGGCGCACTACGCCTTCGCGGACATCGCCGGCGATGTCGTCCCACCGGTTCCACAGCATGGGTGCGATCTCATAGTGCGGGTCGCCGTTGACTGGTTTGGGATCGATCACCAGCCACGGCTCTCGGTCGCCGGCCAGAACATTGCCGTAGTGCAGATCGGTGTGGATCACCCGCTCCACCGCGTGATCGGCGGCGAGCTCGGTGCCGAGGGCGATGGCCTGCTCGACCAGCCGACGCGGGATGGGCGCATTGCGCGGCAACGCGCCCAACTCGGCGGTCCACCGATCAATTGCGGTCGACAGCGAACGCAACTGCGGCAGCGCCGGGAGGTGAATGCGGCGGTACAGATCGGCGACGATGCGACACGCATCATCGTTGTCGACGGCGTTGAGATCGGTGGCATGCAGCCGCTCGAGTAGGAGCCCGCGATGGCGCGGCTCGGCGGCGAGCAGACGCACCGCGCCGCGACCACCCCACCGCTGCAGCACCAGGTGCTCGTGCTCGGATTCCTCGTCGGGGAAGCCGATCTTCAGCATCGCGGCCGCACCCTGGAATGTCCGGACGGGCAGGACCAGTGAGCAGTATCCGTGGGCAGGGTCCCCGTCGGGACGCACGCGCCACTGGTTTATCAGCAGCCCCACCAGTGCCGGCAGTTCGTCCACCCACGCCGCCCACCGCGGTCCGCGGCCGGCCATCGCCCGGACCTCGGCGGGCAGCGAGGTCATCTCAATGGTGACGACGCTATCGTCCCCCCACCGGCCGGGTGTGGCCCGGCACCACCCGGCCCGCTGTCACAATGGCGTGGTGCCAGAGGTGAAACGCGCGGAGTTGTCCCAGAAGCTGTCGATGCCGGTCCTGGTCGCGGCAATGGTCGCCTTCGCTCTGCTGGGCAGCACAATGCGCGCGGCGGTCGACGACAGTGACGCTCTGTCGACCGCGGGCACGATCTTTGCCGGAGTTTTTGTGCAGGCCCTGCCATTCCTCGCGGTCGGGGTACTGCTGAGTGCGTTGATCGCGGTGTTCGTCACCCCTGATCGGCTCGCCCGATGGCTTCCGAAACGTCCGGCGGCGGCGGTGCTGGTGGCCGCGGCCGGCGGTGCGGCACTGCCCGGGTGCGAGTGCGGGTCAGTGCCGGTGGCCCGCCGATTGTTCGGCGAAGGTGCCCTGGGTGCGGCGGCGCTGACCTTCATGCTGGCGGCACCGGCGATCAATCCGGTGGTGGTCGTCTCCACGGTGGTCGCATTCCCCGGTCAGCCTCAGATGGTGTTCGCCCGCGTGGGCGCCTCTCTGGTCACCGCGATCGTCATGGGGCTGGCCTGGTCGCGGTGGGGACGTGCCGAGTGGATCACCCGGCGTCTGCCGCGGTCCACCTCCGGGCAGGGCCCTCGCTGGCTCACCTTCACCGAGGCGGCCCGGCACGACTTCATCCAGGCGGGCTCCTACCTGGTGATCGGTGCGGCCGCCGCGGCGGCACTGCACGTGGTCGTTCCGGACTGGTTGATCGCACACCTGGCCGGGCAACTGCTGCTCGGCGTGCTGGTGATGGCACTACTCGCGGTGGTGCTGGCGTTGTGCTCGGAGGCCGACGCGTTCGTCGCCGCCAGCCTGACCATGGTCCCGTTGGTGCCGCGACTGGTCTTCCTGGTGGTCGGTCCGGCGATCGACGTCAAATTATTCGCGATGCAGTCCGGGATGTTCGGCCGCGCCTTCGCGATCCGATTCGCCCCGGCCACGTTCGTGGTGGCCACCGTCTCCGCCACGGTCATCGGTCTGCTCGTGCTGGGCGGCGGCGGATGAGCCGGGAAGCCGAGAACACCCTGCTGCTGCTCGTCGGAATCGCCACGGCGATGATCACCATCGGTGGGGCCTTCACCCGCTACGTCAAACCTTCCATGCTGCCGTGGCTTGGGTTGACCGCGGCGGTTGTCATCGGGCTGGCGCTGGTCGCGATGGCGGTCGACATCCGGCGTGGGTCCGCGCACGGGGACCACGGGGACCACGGGGACCACGAGAACCCCGGGCCGCACGGGGACCACACCCATCGCGGGTCCGTGGCCTGGCTGCTGCTGCTCCCCATCGTGGTGTTGATCTTCATAGCGCCGCCGGCACTGCGCCCGCAGGCCTTCCCACCGTCGGTGACCGCGGTCTCCACGGACGTGCTGCGCCGGGAGTTTCCGCCGATTCCGGACGGCCGCGCCCCGGAGGTGGCCGTGCCGGAGGTGATGGTCCGGGCGGCCCAGGACACCGCGGGAACCCTCGACAACAGGCTCATCACCGTCGTCGGTTTCACCCTGCGGGAGGCCGACGGCGTCGACCTGGGCCGGGTGGCGATCGTGTGCTGCGCCGCGGATGCGCGGTTAGCCCGCATCCATCTGCGCGGACCGGCCGCCGCGGAAGCCGCCGCCCTGCCGGATGAGACCTGGGTACGGGTCGAGGGCACCGTGATCACCGGATCGGCCGACGGTGATTCGACGTCGATACCGACCCTGGAGGTCGCCAAGGTCACCCCGATCGACGAGCCGGCCAACACCTACGCGTGAGGCCGGCTCTCAACGACGCCGCCCGACCCACGCCGTGTACGACGTGACCGGGCCGGGACGCGGCCGTTGCAGCCACGGCCACGGGTGCAGCGCGGCCACGTCAAGTCGGGCCGCCCGGGAGCGCCACCCCGGCACCGGCGCGAACGTGGTCGCCAGCGGCGTGTCTCGCAGCACCTCGACCGGATCGCCGCGCCACATCTGCACCTGCCGACGAGTGGACAGTTCGGCCAGCGACTCCGCGAGGAAGACCACCCTGTTCGCTGACAGCCGCAGTCGTGCCAGCAGTGGTTCGTCGAACACGAACATCACCGGCAGGTCCGGGTGGGCCGCGGCCGCCGGATCACGATCGCTGAGACTCTCCGCGGTCATCCAGACCACCTCGGGCTGACCGGACCGCTCGGCGCCGACCGGTCCGGCGGTGGTGTCGAGGTCCTCATCGCGTCGCAACCGAGGGTCGGTGAGAGCCTGCGGAGCGCGCTCCTGGGTCGGCGGCCACTCGGCGATCGGGCACCGGCGCTCAAGCGGACACTGCGCGCACAGTCCCGGCGCCCGTTTCTCGACCTGCCATCGGGAGAACCCGTAGGCCTTTCCGGTCAGCGCCCCGGTGGTCCACTGCCAGCCCAGCCGGTTGGCCGCCCGGGAGCCGTCCAGCAGGTGGCGATACATCAGATCCTCGCCATCGCGCCAACCCAGTCCCTCGCGAACGTTCCAGTGCGAGGCCAGCCACATCCGGGTCTGGTTCGTCAGCCAACCGTCAGTCACCAGTTCATTCCACGACGACTCGATGCACAGCGCCGACGAGGTCCACGGAGTGTCCGGCTCCGATGAGGTCCACGGAGTGTCCGGCGCCGATGAGGTCCACGGAGTGTCCGGCGCCGCCGAGACCCGGGTGCGCTCATTGACGACGAACCGCAGCGACGCCCGCGACGCCGTTCCGACCCGCGCATACAGATGCCGGGCATATTCCTGCCACAGCAGTTCGTCGCGGAACTTCGTCACGTCCGACTGCGGACCGCCGGCCACGTGATCCCACACCTCGCGCAACGTGAGCAGGCCGTGCCGGATGTAGGGCGACAGTCCCGACGCCCCGCGGTCGGCCGGCGGCCAGACGTTGTTGCGCCGCCGCGCGTAGCCGGCGACATCGAAGGCCTGCATCGCCGCGTCGGCCGCGTGCTGTCCGCCACGGATGCGCGGGGACGTCACGCCGCCGGTGTCCTCGGCTGCATCAGACGGCGCCGGCACGCACAGATCACCGAGGTGACTGTCCACCCACTGCCGGACCTTCCGGCGCTCCGACGGCGGGTCGGGCAGGCGTCGCCCCATCACCGGCGCGTATCGGCGGCGGCGACGACCGCCTGCTCCCGGACCGCGCGCGCCACCACGAACGTGGTCGCCAACACCAGCACGCCGCAGATGATGGTCGCGCCGGACATCGCGGTGGTCAACCCACCTGAATCCCCCGCCGCGGTGAGATTGGCCGGCAATCCGGTGGAAAACAGATAGAGCAGCGACACCAGGCTGCCGACAATCGCGATCCCCAGGGCGTTGCCCAATTCAAAGGACGTCTCCGAGATTCCGGTGGCCGCGCCGACCCGGTCCGTGCTCGCGCTCATCAGCACCAGGTCCGAGACGACGGTGACCACCAGTCCAAACGAGAAGCCCATCAGCATCAGGGGAACCACCATGGCCGGGTAGGACAGCGGTATCACCAGGCCGAGCGATATCAGACCGACACCCCCCGCCGCCATCCCCACCAGCATTGCTCGCCGCTGTCCCCACCTGCCGGTCAGACGCGCGGCGCTGAACGCCGTCACCAGGCCGGCCAACGACTCCGGCAACGTCGAGAGACCGGACTGCAGTGCTGAGAAGCCATTGACCTGACGCAGAAAGATCGGCAGGAAGAACAGTGCGCCGACGTTGGCGAACACGATCACCGTCTGCGCGACGATCGCCGCCGAAAATCTCGACTGGGCGAACAACGTCAGGTCCAGCAGTGGCGTTTGCATCTGTCGTTGCCGACGCAGGAACACCGCCAGCAGCACGGCTCCCGCCGCCAGTGCCAGGTAAGGCGGCCAATGGCCCAGACCGATGTGCGCCAGTTCGGTGATCCCGTAGACCACCCCGAGAATACCGGCCGTGGACAACACCACAGAGGCAGCGTCGAGTGGCTGCCTGCTCTGACTGCGGGCTTCGGGCAACACCCACGCACCCACCGCCGCGATCAGTGCCACCACCGGAAGGTTCACCAACAGCACTGAGCCCCAATAGAAATGCTCAAGCAGGATCCCCGCCACCGTCGGTCCCATAGCGGCGCCGCCCGCGCCGGCCGCACTCCAGATGCCGACGGCGCGCATGCGTTGGGCATCCTCGGTGAAGACAGTGCGCAGCAGCGCCAGCGTCGAGGGCATCAGACCCGCCCCGGCCACACCCTGCAGCACCCGGGCGGCAATCAGCAGTTCTGCGGTCGGCGCGAAGGCCGCCACGGCCGAGGCCGCCCCGAAGGCCACGCTGGAGATCAGCAGCAGGCGCTTGCGCCCCACTCGGTCGCCGAGGTTGCCCATGGTGATGAGCAGTCCGGCGAGCACGAACGAGTAGATGTCGCCGATCCACAGGATCTGGTTGTAGCTGGGCTTCAACTCTTCGGCGATCGCCGGCACCGCGACGCTCACGACGGTGCCGTCCACGGCGACCATGAACACCGCCAGGCACAACACCGACAGCGCAGCCAACTGCCGCCTGGTCATCGGCCTCCGCCCGCTCCGCACCCTGACTCTGCCACCGGCGATCCTACGGCGGGTCAGCGCCCGGTCAGGGTTGCACCCACCCGCGGCACTGAAGGGTGAACGGGTCGCAGGCCACTGGACCGTTGGTCCAGCCTCCGTAATAGCCCGGAGTGTTCCAAGTCTCCATCAGTTGACCGTTCCACGGCGCCGGGTTGCATCCGCTTTGATTCATCACCCCCACGCAGACGTTGTCCGCCAACGCGTTCGGCGCGGCGAACACCATGGTCGAGACCGCCGCGACCAGGCCGCTGAAAATCATTCGAGCAATCACTTCTCCCCCTCGGTCAAATCCCCCTCGATGAATCCAATCTGGCCTGACCATAAATGCCCCCACCGACAGCTTTGGGGACCATACTCACTAGACCTGGCGATCGGCGTCGGAGCTGAGCAAGGGAACGCTAATGAGAATCGCTGCTTTCATCACCGGCATCGGTATCACCGCACTGGCGCTTTCCGGCTGCGCGGGCACAACAGAAAAGTCCGAGAAGGCCCCGGAGAAAACCACCGTCACCGAGACCGTCTCCCCACCCGCTTCAGCCACGGCAACTACAGTCACACCGGCCCCCGGCACGGCAGCCCCGGCAGGTCTGCCGCAGCCGCCCGCCGGCGCCACCCAGCAAGAAACCCGGACTGACAACGGTGTGCAATTCGCCCGCTATTCCGTCGACGGCCAACAGCCTCAGCAGGTGGTCGACTACTACACCGGCATCTGGCAGGGCGAGGGCTACACCATCACCAGTTCCGGCGGTGGGGGCGGCGGCTACGGCCAGTACGGCGGTTCGGGTGCCGGCGCCACCGGATCGAAGTCGGGTTCCTTCGTGGCGGTCAACGCCGGTGGCCAGAGCGGAGCGCCGACGTACTTCTCGGTCTGCGCCGGCGCCGATGAACAAGCCGTCCGCCAGTGCAATGACAACAACGGAAATGACAACAGCGGGAACGGCAACAACCAGAACAACGACGGCAACTGACCGTCTCGGGACTTAGCCGCCCGCCGCCAATTGCCGCAGAGCTGCAACGAGACTGGGGTCTAACCGACCGGGATCGGTGTTCGCCAATGCCTGCAGTTCGGCGATCATCTCGCGCGTCCAGAACGCCGTCAGGTGCCCGGCGATCCGGTCGGCGGCGCGATCCGGCGGCAGCGCAGAATTGTTGCGCGTTATGTCGTGGCCCATCCGGATGAGGGTCTCGATCAGCACGGTTACCGGCCGGCCGCCGCTTCGGTTTCCGCGGTTCCCTCCGCCAGCTCCGGACCGCGATGCCGTGGCGCGACCTCCACGGCCGTCACCTTGTACTCCGGACAGTTG
>SYAA01000365.1 GCA_005789055.1 Actinomycetota bacterium | reverse complement strand
GGATGCGCGGCGCCGGACTGAGGCTCAGGCTCGTGGCCGCTATGTCGAGATCACCCATGATCGCGGCACCTCGTATCTGTCGGGTCAGTTGCATCACACTGATGCCACGCTGCTGGATCGGCGGCTGAGCGCGTTGGCGCGAACGGTATGCGATGACGATCCGCGCACCGTGGAGCAGCGCCGGGCGGATGCACTCGGCGCGCTGGCGGCGGGGCAGACGGTGTTGGTGTGCGCGTGCGGCGTGGCCCAATGCCCGGCCGCCGGTAACGATTCGGTGCCTGCGGTGGTGGTGCATGTCGTCGCTGAGGCCGCCGCGTTGGAGTCCGCGCAGAGTTCGGATCTGCATGGCGAACGCGCCGAGGACAAGACCTTTGAGCTGATCACCACCCGGGAGCGGCTTGTCGAGGTGATCAGGGAGGCCACCAGCGCCAAGGCGTCGCGGCCGGGAATACCGGCTACGCCCCCGGAGTTCGGGTTCGTGGTGGGCGGGTCGGCGGTGCCGGTGAGTGTGTTGGCCGATCTGGCCGCCCGGGGTGTCGCCGAACTGCGTCCGGTGGCCCATCCCGGTGATCGTGCCCCGGAATTGCGGTACCGGCCCTCGCCGGGGCTGGCGGACTTCGTTCGCTGTCGCGATCTGACCTGCCGGTTCCCGGGGTGTGACTGTCCGGCGGACCTGTGCGATATCGACCACACGATTCCCTACGGCTGTGGCGGGCCCACGCACGCCTCCAACCTCAAAGCACTGTGCCGAAAACACCACCTACTCAAAACGTTTTGGTGTGGATTCGGCGGCTGGCGCGACGAGCAACTGCCCGACGGCACCGTGGTTTGGACCGCGCCCACCGGTCATACCTACCGCACCCAACCGGGCAGCAAGCTCTTGGTTCCGGCACTGTGCCGACCAACCCGGACATTGAATCTGCAACGGCGGCAACCCGGTTCGGCCAACCGCACCACCATGATGCCCCGCCGAAAACGAACCCGCGCCGACGACCGGCACCACCGAATACTGGCCGAACGCCGGCGCGCTAGCTGACGGTTTCCTCGCGAATCGCGCCGTAGGTCATCTCCAGTTCGCCGATGTTGGCGGCAGTAGTCATCAGGGGCATCGCGGCGGCGACGGAAAGTTCCCCACCTTGGGTATCGGCCCGCAATGCGGGAATGAAGTCGTCGCTGATCGGTGGCAGGGCAGCGGTACGCTCGCCACCGCCGAGTGCGGTGCAGATCGCGATCGTGTGTTGCTCCAATACTTTTCGTGCCCGTGGATAGGCGCCGAGTGGCGGTGGTGGGAGATCGGCGATGAGATCGGCGGTGGTGCGCAGCCGCGGAATCCGGTTGTCGCTGTCGAGTACGTCCGGATCTACGGTGCCGGCAGATTCGGACAGGTAATTGCGAACCGCGTCACCGTAGGTCCGCACCGCAGCAAGGGTGTCCTGACTCAGGGCCATGACTGTGTCGTCAGACTGTTCCGAAGCACCGCGGGTGATCCGGGTGACCGCGGCGATCAGGTAGCGCGAACTCACCTGCAGGGCTGCATCAATGGCTCGTCGCACCGCTGCCACCGCGCCGCGCGGCCACAACAACACCGATGCCGTCAGGCCGACCGCGGCGCCCAGGGCGATGTCTTCGAGGCGGATCAAACCGACCTGCCAGCCGGTCGGTTGGATCAGGTTGAAGATGATGAACACCATCATGGTGAACATGGTCTGGCCTGCCATGAAGGAACCAACCCGGGACACGTAGGTGGATCCGAAGGTCACGATCGGTAGCAGCAACCACATCACGATCGGGTCCACTCCCAGCAGTCCGATGGTGACCGCGCCGATGGAGAATCCGATGACAGTGCCGGTGATCGCGCGCAACCCGGTAGTTCCCGTCGACAGCGCGCTGCTGCGCAACACCGACAGCGCGCCGAGTACAACCCACAAGCCGTTCTGGATCGGAAAGACGAGGGTGACCACCACAGCCAAAGCCAGTGCCAGGCCGCTGCGCAGGCTGTTGAACACCGTGATTGATCCGGTGCTGAGGTAGCCGCCGAGAGCGCCGATCGCGGCCCGCTTGGTGTACACCCGGTCGGCGATCCCGGTCTCGGGCAACTGACGGCCCAGCAGCCGAGCCCACAGCGGTCGGGTATCGGCGGCGGCGGCGGCGGAGATGATGCGCCCAATCAGTCCGATGCTGCCGTTGATGGTGCGCCGGTTCATCAACACGCGGCTGCGTTGGATCGCGGTGGCGTCGTCGGGATCGGTGAGGATATCTCCGACGTCGTCTCGGTAGCGGCTGACCGCTGCCGTCCGGTGGGCGGTCAGTGCGTTGTCCAATTCGGCGTGGGCGCCGGCCTGATCGTCGGAACTCAGCACGACCGCGCAGGCCCGAAGTACCCGGGTGGCCGGGGCGGTCGTCGGCCCGAGCAGTGCGCCGGTATCGGAGTCCACCCGGTCGCACAGCCACTGCAGATCAGATGCCACCCGGACCAGCGCGCGACTGCCGGCTGTCATCGTGACCGGGCGTCCCGCGCTGCTGAAGAATCCTGCGCGTAGCGCGTCGATGGCGTCGCTCACCTCTTGAGCCGAGCAGGTGCCCTCGATGCGATCGGCGAGGGCCGCGCACACCCGAGTGGTTTGGCGGCGCAGTTCGCTGTCGTAGCGCGGCGGGAACACGAACAGGGCGGCCGGCACACAGATCAGGAGGGCGATCACCCAGCCGAAGAGCCGATCACCAAGTGGGGCAACAGGTCTGATACACACCGGCAGGATGAAGATCATCAACGCCGCACGTTGCCCCCCGGAGACAACTTCGCCGAGTAGGCCGAGAAAGCTGATGACGATCCCGACGATGAAGCACAGCGGCACCGCCACCCAGGGGTACGGTGCGGCCAATGTGCCGATGGTGATCAGCAGGGCCCCGTTGATCGCCAACCCGCAGTAGCCCACCGCGCGGGTACCGCGGTCGCCGGGGAAATCAGTGGCGATCAGCAGCGCGATGCAGCCGAGGATGGTGAAAATCGGCGTCTGGGTGTCACCGGCAACCGCGAAACTCGCCGCGGCGGCTAATGGGACGAAGATCGCCGCGCGCAGTGCCTTGCGTGCGGCGTCACCTTCGGGGTCGCGCCGCGTCACCGGGGCGGCACGGTGATGAAACGGCCGGATTCGAGGTGATCGAGCATCTGATTGGAGATCCATTCGTAGATCAACGGGTCGCGCTGCAGTGTTGACTGCTCGTAGCCAACGAGAAGGTAGATCGCCCAGTTCGCGAATACCTCCGCCTGGCGGGCATCGTTGACAATCTCGTTGGCGTAGTCGTAGCACAGGGCGAACCGATCACGGTCGACCTCGACCTGCACGGCGTACACGTCGGGGTCGGTTGAACTCCAGGCGCGGATCGCGGCTTCGGCACCGTGCGGCAACGCCAGGGCAGCCTCGATGATCGCCTTCATCCGCTCCCGCGGATCGGGCTCTCGGCGGAGTACCTCGGCCATCGCGAGGGTGCGGTCCTGGCGCCAATAGCCGACCAGATCGCGGGTGTAGACATGCCAGCTGCGGAAGTAGTGGTAGAACGAGCCAGTCGTGACGCCGAGTCGGCCACATACCTCGGCCAGCTTGAGTTCGCCGAAGCCCAGTTCGGCGAGAATCTCCAGGCCGGTCTCGAAGAACGACTCCCTGGCGGCGACGATTGCCATGCCCAAACACTAAGGCTCCCGGCCCGCGATGCGGCAAGCTGTGAGCAGGCGCCTTCGTCGGCGCAAGCGCGGAGGGAGTTGCGATGACCATTCAGATGACCACCGACCATGCCACCCAGGGTGGTTCTGCCGGAGTGCTGGCCCAGGTCCGGACCGTGTTCAACACCGGCCGCACCCGGTCAGTGGCCTGGCGCGAGGAGCAGCTGCGGGCCATCGAGCGGATGTGCGAGGAGCGCGAGGCCGAGATCTCCGAGGCGCTGATCAGCGATCTGGGCCGGTCGGCATTCGAGGCCTGGCTCGGCGACATCGCCTCGACCAAGGCCGAAGCCGTCTTCGCGCGCAAGCACTTCCGGAAGTGGATGAAGCCGCGGCGGCAGAACCTGCCGCTGGCACAAGTGCCCGGTCGGGCGTGGGTGCAGTACGACCCGATCGGTGTCGTGCTGGTAATCGGGCCGTGGAACTACCCGTTCTTCCTGTGCATGTCGCCGGTGGTCGCCGCCGTCGCGGCCGGCAACGGTGCGGTGATCAAACCCTCCGAACTTGCCCCGGCCACCTCCGAGCTGATCGCCCGGCTGGTTCCGCAGTATCTCGACCCCGAAGCCATCCGGGTGGTGGAGGGAGCTGCCGACGTCACCCAGGATCTGCTGTCGCAAGGATTCGACCACGCGTTGTTCACCGGCGGCACCGAGATCGGCCGCAAGATCATGGCCGCAGCCGCGCCGACGCTGACCCCGGTGACGCTCGAACTCGGCGGCACGTCGCCGGTGCTGGTCC
>SYAA01000046.1 GCA_005789055.1 Actinomycetota bacterium | reverse complement strand
TGCCGACGCCCCGCACGTCCAAGGCGCATTCACCGTCGGGGAGAACATCGGCGACCTGGGTGGGCTGTCGATCGCTCTGCTGGCCTATCGGCTGTCATTGGGCGATGCGCAGGCCCCGGTGATCGACGGACTCACCGGAGTGCAGCGGGTGTTGTTCGGGTGGTCGCAGGTGTGGCGCACCAAATCCCGTGCGGCGGAATCCGTCCGACGCCTTGCCGTCGACCCGCATTCACCTCCGGAGTTCCGGTGCAACGGTGTGGTGCGCAACATCGACGCCTTCTACGACGCGTTCGACGTCGGCGAGGACGACGCTCTCTACCTCGAACCGCAGCAACGGGTCCGCATCTGGAGTTGACGTCCAGCAGTGGTGCTGGTTAGTACAGCGTCCACTGCCAATCGTCTGCGCCGTCGGGCGTGGTGTAAAGCCCACCGCCGGAGTTCTTGACCACGATCGGGTCGCCGCTGCCGAAGTTGTCGTAGAACCACTTGGCGTTGGCCGGGCTGAGGTTGATGCACCCATGGCTGACGTTGCGCTTGCCCTGATCACCGACCGACCACGATGCGCCGTGCACGAAGCCGCCACTGTTGTCGATGCGGACGGCCCACGGCACCTTGATCTTGTAGCCGTACTCCGAATTGATCGGCACTCCGTAGGTCGAGGAGTCCATCACCAGGTCGGGGAACTTCTCCAGCACGTAGTAGGTGCCATTCTTGGTCTCATGGATTCCGTTGTCCATACCCATCGAGATCGGCATGGTCTTCTCGACCTTGCCGTTGCGGTTGACAGTCATCTGCTTGGTGTTGTCGTCGATGGTGGCGACCAACGAGTCGCCAACCCGGAAACTCGACTTCGCGCCACTGGCGTCGATATTCACGATCGTGCGGGCCGGCCAGAACTTATACGGCCGCCAGCGGACCTGGGTGTCGGTGGTCCAGTAGAAGGCACCCGCGACCGGTGGCGAGGAGGAGATGCGGATTGCCTGCTCGGCCAATGGCCGATTGGCGATCGGTCGCTGGAAGTTGATGATGATCGGTTTGGCGACACCGACGAGGGCACCGTTGACCGGGTTGAACGAGGGCGGGGCAAACACCGGATCGCCGGTGAACGGCGCGGCGTTCTGGCCCCTGGCGGCGCCCATCGTGGTCGCCGGCGGAGCGGGAGCCACCGGTGCGGGAGCCACCGGTGCGGGCGGCGGGAGTGGATCGGCCGGCGGCGGCGGGGGCGGCGGGAACTCACCCGGTGCCACCAGATCACCGGGCAGCGGCGGTGGTGGCGGCGGGAAGAAGACCGGCGGCGCCTCGACCGGGATCGGCGCGGCGTCGACAACCTGTGGATCAACCGGGGGCTGATCGGGATCGGCCAACGCCGAACCGCTCCCCAGACCCGCACCCACCACACCCAACACGCACAACGCTGCGGCCAGGGTGCCCTTCACCGGCTTCACCAGACTCCTCCAATATTCGCTGTCCCCAGGGGATTCACTGGTTCCAGTGTGACATAACCCCGGTGCCGGCCACCGCCGCCGATATCGGCGACGCACCCGGTCCGGGACCCCGAAAAGTACGCTGAACTGTGCTGTTCATCGGCGCGGCCGTGACCAGCGTTACATCCCGGCTGGTTTCCCGGCGAGAAGATCACGGCCTACCGCGACGCACGCTCCGACGACCGCGATCAGCAATGCCGACGTGGTCAGCATCGCCGAAAGACCGGCAGCCTCGAATAACATGCCGCCGAGGACAGACCCGGTCATGATTCCCACCTGGAATGCGGCCACATACAGCCCGGAGGCTCCGTCGGGGTCGTCAGGTGAGTGCCGCATGGCCGCCGATTGCAGCAATGGCGCCATTGCGGTCGCCGTCGCGCCCCACACCATCACCGCCACGACGCCGATCAGCACAGTGACCGGGCTGTGGCTACCCGCGACACCCAGGCCGGCCAACACCGCGAGGGCCAGGCACAGGCCGGCCAGACTCCCGACGACGGCAGCCCTCGGGCGCCGGTCTCCCAGCCTGGCCAGCAACCCCATCGCGGTCAGGCCCGAAAGCCCGTAGGCCGCCAGCAACCAGGCCAGGTTCAGCCCAGCGATGCCCACGATGTCGCGGATGATCACCACGATGAACGTGTAGGAGACGAAGTGGGCGGTCACGCCGACCAACGTCAGCAGGCTCATCGTCGACAGCCCTCGGTTACGGCGGCCCCAGGGCCACCGGGCGGCGGGAGCGGCCACCGACATCAGCGGGAGGGTGAACCGGGCGGCCACCGCCACGGCCAGGGCTGCTGCGGTGATCGCGGCCACCGCCTCCCGCCAGCCCCACACCTGGCTCATCATCGCTGTCAGAGGGCTGCCGACGACCAGTGCCAGACCGGTGCCCGCGAACACGGCGGTGGTGGCCCGGCCGGCGTAGGCCGGTGGAACCAGGCGCACACCGATCGGTGCGATCACCGCCCACATCAATCCGTGCGTCAACGCGCACAGTCCCCGCCCCAGGGCCAGGACGGTGAAAGTTGGCGCCAGCGCCGAGATCAGTTGGGAAGCCACCAGGCTCAGCAGGGTGAACAGCAGGGTCGTGCGCCGGGGCCAGGCGGCTGTCCAGCGCACCAGGGGAACCGTGGCCACGGCCGCCACCAGCGCATAGCCGGCCAGCAGCCGGCCTACCGAAGCTTCGCTGACGCCGAGGTCATCGGCAATCACCGGCAGGGCCCCCACCGGCATGATCTCGGCGGTCACGTAAACGAAGGCCGCCGCCGCCAGCACAGCGAGGGCGAGAATGACCCGCGGTGTCCAGGGCCCGGAGCGGGTCGGGGCACAGACGTCGACCGTCGCGGTCTGAGCGGGCACGAATTACGGTATCGACAGCCCGCCCGGGTCCGGAGCGTCCGACACTCCGCTACACCGGTTCGAGACCATGCCGAGACGCACCGACCGGTGATGCGATCAGGAACGGACCAACCGGGCGATCGCCGCGGAGGCCTCCGCCAGTTTCTTGTCCGCCTCCTCGCCGCCCTCGGCGACGGCGTGGCTCACGCAGTGGTTGAGGTGTTCGGAGAGCAGTCCCAGTGCCACTGACTGCAGTGCACTGTTGACGGCGCTGATCTGAGTCAGGATGTCGATGCAGTACTTCTCGTCATCGATCATTTTGGCGATGCCACGCACCTGACCCTCGACGCGGCGCAGCCGTTTGGCGTAGTTGTCCTTGTCGGCGGAAAAGCCGCGCTGCTCCGGCGCCACTTAGGTCTCCAGTCCCGCGAGGATCGGCGTCATCTGGTCGATTTCGGCCTGCTGGGTGGCGACCATGGTGGTGGCCATGGTGATCATGTCGGCGTTGCGGCCGTCGGCGATCTCTGACTCCGCCATCGCAATGGCGCCGCGGTGGTGGTTGATCATGGCCTGCAGCCACAGCGTGTCGAATTCGGCGCCCTTGAGGGAGTCCAGTTTGGCCATCGTGGCGTCGTCAACCATGCCTTCCACGGCCATCCCATCGTGGCCGCTGCCGTGAGCGGAGGTGTTGGGGTCGACCTCCCACTGCAGGAGTAACGCCTTCATGGCGCCGATCTCGGGCTGCTGCTCAGCGGAGATCTTCGCCGCGAGAGCGATCACCTCCGGGTTGCTGGACCGGTCGGGCACCAGTGCGGCGAGTTCAAGTGCCTGTTCGTGATGCGGAATCATCATTTGCGCGAACATCACATCCTCGGCGTTGTGCCCGGCCACCTCCTCGGTGGCGGTCGCCGACGACACATCGGCGCCGCGATCCGTTGTGGACGTGCTGCAGGACGACAACGTGACGGCGGCGGCGAGGGCGGCCAGGACAGCGATGCTGCGAGTGCGGGCGGTAGTCATCAGCCGATCATAGCCGATACCCCTTGGGGGTATCAAAGTCGGCGTCACGGCAGCGACCCCGACCGCGACACACTGACGCCTGCGCGACATACTGGCCGGGTGAGCGACACTCCGGATATCAAGCCCCGCAGCCGCGACGTCACCGACGGACTGGAGAAGACCGCCGCCCGCGGCATGCTTCGCGCGGTGGGTATGGGCGACGAGGACTTCGCCAAGCCCCAGATCGGAGTGGCCTCGTCGTGGAACGAGATCAC
>SYAA01000364.1 GCA_005789055.1 Actinomycetota bacterium | reverse complement strand
TCGCGCTCGGAGCGCAAGCCGTCGGTCACCAGGGCGAGGTCGGTGTATTCATTCCCGCGTTCCCGCGACGTGCGTTCGACGGCGGCCAGCTGGTCCTCCATGACGGCCTTGGAGTCATACAGCAGTCGGCCGATCAGGGTGGACTTGCCGTCGTCGACGGAACCGGCGGTGGCCAGGCGCAGCAGGGTCTGTCCGGGAACCATGAGGGGCGTGGTTTCTGGCATCAGAAGTAGCCTTCCCGCTTGCGGTCTTCCATCCCGGCCTCGGAGATCCGGTCGTCGGCGCGAGTGGCGCCGCGCTCGGTAAGCCGCGACAGCGCCGTCTCTGCGATGACGTCCTCGACGGTCGCGGCGACCGACTCCACACACCCGGTGCAGGTGACGTCGCCGACCGTGCGGAAGCGCACCGAGGTCTCGAACACCTCCTCGCCGGGGCCGGGCGCCATGAACTCGTGAACCGCCAGCAGCATGCCGTCGCGGCGGAACACCGGGCGAGTGTGGGCGTAGTAGATGCCGGGCAACGGAATACTTTCGGCACCGATATAGGCCCAGATGTCGTACTCGGTCCAGTTAGACAGCGGGAACACCCGGATGTGCTCGCCCTTGCGGTGCCGGCCGTTGTAGAGACTCCACAGTTCGGGTCGCTGCGCTTTGGGGTCCCACTGGCCGAACTCGTCGCGGAAGCTGAACACGCGTTCCTTGGCGCGGGCCTTCTCCTCGTCGCGACGCGCCCCGCCGAACGCGGCGTCGAACTTGTTCTCCCGGATGGCGCGCAGCAGTGTCACGGTTTGCAGCGGGTTGCGCGACGGCCCGTTGTCCACCACCCGGCCGGCGTCGATGTCCTGCTGCACGCTGGCAACGACCAGACGCACGCCGTGACGGGCGACGAGTTCGTCGCGGGTGGCGATCACCTCGTCGAAGTTGTGTCCGGTGTCGACGTGCATCACCGGGAACGGCAGCCGGCCGGGCGCGAACGCCTTGATTGCCAGGTGCAGCATGACGATCGAGTCCGTGCCGCCGGAGAACAGCAGCACCGGTTTCTCGAACTCGGCGGCGACCTCGCGGATGATGTGGATCGCTTCGGCTTCCAGCGAGCGCAGCTGGCTGAGCTCGTAGCGACCGGCCGTGGGCACCTCGGTCACGGAGTTGACCATTGTTTCCTCGTAAAGCTGGTAGGTCTAACCGCCTTTACCGGCTTGCCCTACATTAGCGTGCGCGGCCCTGCATCGTCAACGTCATCGAGACTGCGCTCAGATCGCCAATTAGAGCCCGATCGCGATCTGAGCGCAGAGTCGATGCGGAATTACAGCGTGACCTCGGTGAGCCTGCCGGTCGCCACGTCGAAGACGAACCCGCGCAGCGAGGTGTGCAAGACCACGAAGGGGCTGGCCTCGATACGGCGCAGCGATTGGCGGACGTCTTCCTCGACATCGCCGAACGCCTCGGCCGCCCACTGCGGCTTGATCCCGGTCTCGGACTGAAGATCGCGCTTGAAGTCGTCGTCGGTGAAGGTCAGCATGCCGCAGTCGGTGTGGTGGATCAGGATGATCTCGCGGGTGCCCAGCAGTCGCTGGCTGATCGCCAGGGAGCGGATCTCATCATCGGTGACCACGCCGCCGGCGTTGCGGATCACGTGCGCCTCCCCTTCGGCCAGGCCCAGGATGCCGTAGACGTTCATCCGGGCATCCATGCACGCGAGGACGGCAACGTGCTTGCTCGGCGGCAGCGGCAGCGGGCCGGTGAAGGTCGCGGCGTAGGCGGCGTTATTGGCCAGGTAGGTGTCGGTGACGCTCAAGGCTTTCTCCTTTTATCTTGCCGATGTTCGAGTACCGATGTTCGAGTCACGGCGATGGTATCGACACCCGCGGCACTACCCTGTGCTGCATGCGCCGAGCGCCCGAGCACCGCCGATGACGCGGTTTCTGCTGCGACGGCTACTCAACTACATCGTGCTGCTGGCGCTGGCCTCGTTCCTGACTTTTACCCTGACGTCGTTGACGTTCACGCCGCTGGACAGCCTGCAGCAGCGCAACCCGCGCCCCCCGCAGGCCGTGATCGACGCCAAGGCCGCCGAACTCGATCTCGACAAGCCGATCCCCCTGCGCTACGCCCACTGGGTGTCCGGTGCGGTGCGCGGCGACTTCGGAACCACGGTCAACAGTCAGCCGGTTTCGGCGGAACTGTGGCGGCGGATCGGCGTAAGCCTTCGCCTGCTGGTGATCGGGTCGGTTCTGGGCACCGTCATCGGCGTACTCGTGGGCGCCTGGGGTGCGGTCCGGCAGTACCGATTATCGGACCGGGTGATCACCGGGATCTCGCTGCTGATCATCAGCACGCCGACCTTCGTCCTGGCCGGCCTGCTGATTCTGGTTGCGCTGCGGATCAATTCGGTGCTGGGTGTGCAACTGTTCTCCTACACCGGCGAGACGTCACCGGACCCCGTCGCCGGGGGGTGGAACCAGTTCGTCGACCGGGTCCAGCACCTGGTGCTGCCGACGCTGACGCTGGCGTTGATGGCAATCGCCGGCTACAGCCGGTATCAGCGCAATGCGATGCTCGACGTGTTAGGCCAGGACTTCATCCGCACGGCGCGGGCGAAGGGCCTGACCCGGCGGCAAGCGCTGTTCAAGCACGGCCTGCGCACTGCTCTGATCCCGATGGCGACACTGTTCGCCTACAGCGTCGCCGGCCTGGTCACCGGAGCGGTGTTCGTGGAGAAGATTTTCGGCTGGCATGGCATGGGCGAATGGGTGGTGCAGGGCATCGGCACCCAGGACACCAACATCGTCGCAGCGATCACGGTGTTCTCCGGCGCGGTGGTGCTGTTGGCCGGCCTGCTCTCCGATGTCGTCTACGCCATCCTCGACCCGCGGGTGCGGGTGACATGACCGCTACACCCGGGGTCGACACGACCCCCGTCGATGCAGGCGCCTTCGTTTCCCGGCGCACCCTGGTGGCACGCCGGTTCGGCCGCAACAAGTTGGCGGTCGCCGCGTTGGCGACACTGGTGGCGCTGTTCGTCGGCTGCTACGCGCTGCCGCCACTGCTGCCCTACTCCTACTCCGAACTCGACTTCACCGCACTGCAGAGCCCGCCAAGTCCGCGGCACTGGTTCGGCACCAACGCACTCGGCCAGGACTTGCTGGCCCAGGTGCTCCGCGGTATGCAGAAGTCGATGCTCATCGGGGTGTGCGTGGCGGTGATCTCAACGCTGATCGCGGCCACGGTGGGTGCGATCGCCGGATACTTCGGCGGCTGGCGCGACCGCGCCCTGATGTGGTTCGTCGACCTGGTGCTGGTGGTCCCCAGCTTCATCCTGATCGCGATCATCACCCCGCGGACCAAGAACTCGGCCAACATCGCACTACTGATCGTGCTGCTGGCCGCGTTCAGTTGGATGATCTCCTCGCGCATGGTGCGCGGCCTGACGATGAGTTTGCGTGATCGCGAATACGTCCAGGCCGCACGGTATATGGGCGTACCGAACCGGACCATCATCGCCCGACACATCCTGCCGAACGTCGCCTCGATCCTGATCATCGACACCGCGCTGACTGTCGGCGGGGCGATCCTGGCCGAGACCGGTTTGAGCTTTCTCGGGTTCGGTGTGCAACCCCCCGATGTTTCCCTGGGGACGCTGATCGCCGACGGCACGAAATCGGCAACGACATTCCCGTGGGTTTTCCTCTTCCCCGCCGGAGTGCTGGTGTTGATCCTGGTGTGCGCCAACCTCACCGGCGATGGGCTGCGGGACGCGTTCGACCCGGGTAGTGCCAACCTGCGCACGCGCCGGCACCCGAAAAAGCCGACGTGAGCGATCCACTGCTGGAGGTCGAGAACCTCTCGGTCAGTTTCCCCACCGACGCTGGCGACCTGTCTGCCGTCCGCGGCCTGAGCTATCACGTCGCGCCACGGGAGGTGGTCGCGATGGTCGGCGAATCCGGGTCGGGCAAGTCGGCCGCGGCGATGGCGGTGATCGGACTGCTGCCGCCCTACGCCGCGGTCTCGGGATCGGTGCGGTTGTCCGGGACCGAACTGCTGGGCATGTCCGACGCTGAGCTGTCGAAGATCCGCGGTGCACGCATCGGCACAGTGTTTCAGGACCCGATGTCGGCACTGACTCCGGTCTATACCGTCGGCGATCAGATCGCCGAGGCGATCACGGTGCATCACCACGAGGTAAGCAGAGCCGACGCGCGCCGGCGCGCGGTCGAACTGATGGATCTGGTCGGCATCGCGCAGGCTCCGACGCGGGCTCGGTCCTTTCCACACGAGTTGTCCGGCGGCGAACGTCAGCGAGTGGTGATCGCCATCGCGATCGCCAATGATCCGGACCTGATCATCTGCGACGAGCCGACCACCGCCCTCGACGTAACCGTGCAGGCACAGATCCTCGAGGTACTCAAGACCGCCCGGGACGTCACCGGTGCCGGGGTGCTGATCATCACCCACGATCTTGGTGTGGTCGCGGAGTTCGCCGACCGGGCGCTAGTGATGTACGCCGGCCGCGCCGTCGAGACAGCCGGCGTGCGCGAGTTGTACGCCGATCGCCGAATGCCCTACACCGCAGGGCTATTGGGTTCGGTACCACGACTCGACGCCCCGCGCGGCGAACGACTGGTACCGATCCCCGGGGCACCGCCGTCGCTGGTCACACTGCGGGACGGTTGTCCGTTCGCGCCGCGGTGTCCGCTGGCGATCGAACAATGCCGTCAGTCCGAGCCGGCCCTGACCCCGGTCGCACCGGGGCACGCCGCGGCCTGCATCCGCTCCGATCAGGTCACCGGCCGCAGCGCGGCGGAGATTTACGGTGTAGCCATCGAGCCCCCGAACGTCGACGATGACTCGGAATCCGAACCGGTGGTTCGGGTTCGGAATCTGTCCAAAACCTTCACCCTGACCAAGGGCGTGGTGTTCCGTCGCCGGATCGGCGAGGTGCGGGCGGTCGACGGCATCAGCTTCGAGGTGCCTCGCGGCCGAACACTCGGCATCGTCGGGGAGTCCGGTTCGGGAAAGTCCACCACGCTGCATGAGATCCTGGAATTGCGGGCCCCGCAATCCGGCTCCATCGAAATCCTCGGCAACGACGTGGCGACGCTGAGCACCGGGCGGCGCCGCGAACTGCGCCGCGACCTCCAGGTGGTCTTTCAGGATCCGGTGGCAGCTCTTGATCCGCGGCTGCCGGTCTTCGAACTTCTTGCCGAACCATTGGCCGCCAATGGTTTCGATAAATCCGCCACCAAGGCCCGGGTCGCGGAGTTGCTGGAAATCGTC
>SYAA01000045.1 GCA_005789055.1 Actinomycetota bacterium | reverse complement strand
CAGAACGCACCGAACAGCGGCAGGCCCTCGACGTCCTGGCGGTTATCCCAGGCTGCCTGCGCCGAGGCGAGCACGATGCTCCGGGCGGTGTCCCGCGCCGCGGCATCGGCTCCGGAGTCCCCGGGCAGCGACGTCGCGGCCAGGGCCAGGTAGCGCGCCGTGATCCCGGCAAACAGCCCGCCGTCGCCGCCGCCACCGCCCTTGAGAACGCCATCCGGTGCCATTTGTTCGGCGATCGCGGGCACCAGTCGGCGCACCCGGGCCGCGTGCCGATCGTTGCCGGTGCGCATGGCCAACTCTGTCTCCAGGCCCACCACCACGCCCTGGCAATAGGTGTACTGGGCGCGCACCAGGGAACCGGACTTGATGCCGTCGAACACCAGATGGGTCTCCGGGTCGATCAGTGTCTCGTCGATCCAGTCGGCCATCTGCTCGGCCCTGCGCAACCGGTCGCCGTAACGGGCCAGGAAGATTCCCGCCGGGCCATTGGCCGGGGCATTGAAGAACTGGTCTTTCTTGCGCCACGGAATTCCACCGCCGTCCTCCGGCACCCAGGAGTCGATGAGTTGGGCCGCCAGCGTCGCCAACGCTCGCGGACTCGGGACGCCGGCGAGGCGATCGGCCCGCTCCAGGGCAAGCGCCAGCCACGCCATATCGTCGTAATAGCTATTGGTCCAGCGGCCGTTGTTGCGGGCGAGGTGGCCGCGGATCTGGCGCTTGATGGACTCGACTCGTTCCGGCCGCGGGTCGCGAACCTGGGCGTCGACCAGGGTGTCCAGCAGGTGCGCCTGCCACCAGTAATGCCAGGTGCCGAAGTTTGCATCCTTGCGGGTGGGCGGCCAGCCCACCACGCCCAGTTGGGTGGCCGGCAACTGCCACAGCCGCCGGAGATGCCGTTTGGCAACGGCGGCCTCGGCGCTGGCCGCCCGGTTCGTCCACTGCTGGTCCATGGGCATCAATCCTGCCCTACCAGGCCTGGGACAGGTCAGCCCAGTGTCTGATCCAGGCGTGCATCGCGATCCCGGCGGCGGCGCCGGCGTTGATGCTGCGGGTCGAACCGAATTGGGCGATCGACACCGTGACCGCCGCACCGCAGCGGGCGGCCTCGGAGATGCCCGGCCCCTCCTGGCCGAACACCAGCAGGCAATCCCGCGGCAGGGTGGTCTCCTCGAGTCGCACCGCACCGCTGACGTTGTCGACGGCGACCACGGTGATGCCGGCGTCGCGAGCGAACGCCAACAGATCCTCGGTGGTGTCGTGGTGAACGAGTCGCTGATAGCGGTCGGTGACCATCGCGCCGCGGCGGTTCCAGCGCCGTCGACCGACGATGTGCACGGTGTCGACCGCGAAGGCGTTAGCAGTGCGCACCACCGCCCCGATATTGGCGTCATTGCCGAAATTCTCGATCGCCACGTGCAGTCGGTGGCGGCGCCGGTCGATATCGGCGACGATCGCCTCGCGGCGCCAATAGCGATACGCGTCAACGACGTTGCGGGCATCGCCGCGCTCCAGCAGATCGGGGTCGTACCGCAGATCGTCGGGGACCGGTCCGGGCCAGGGCCCGACTCCCGTTGCCGGGGTGGACCACTCGGTGGGGCCGGGCTCTGACCCCTCAGTCGACATGGCGCAAGGGTAGCGTCGGCCAAATGGAACCCCGTCACGGTGAGGACGCGGAGTCGGCGCTGGTCCACTTTCCGCGGGTGAGCCTGAAGCCCGATCCCCATGGCCGGCGGTCCGGGTGCCGCACCCTCACCGGCCATCTGACGGATAGTCCCGGGGCCGCATGGAACGACGTCGCGATCCACGAGTGGGAACTTGAGGCCGAGGGTTGGGAAGACCTGCACCCCCATGACGAGACGACCTACCTGCTGGACGGTGAACTCGTCATCGAGTCCGACGGCGAGTCGGTCACGTTGCACCCCGGTGACGTCGCGGTGGTGCGCGGTGGACATCTGGGTCGCTACCTGGCGCCCAGGTACGCGCGCATGCTCGCCATCTACGGGCCCAATCCGTCGGGTGCCCCGAGTTCAGGGTTCCGGTCCTTCCGCATCCCGCAGCAGTGATCCGCCACCAGCAGCTCGACCCTGCTGAAGCGGCCCGCCGCAAGTCCGACGATCGCTACCTCCGCGGCCGGTAGCCCGGGCTGAGCCGGCCGGTCCGGGGGGTGCTGTGCCGTCGGCAGCGCAACTCCTTCCCGAGCCCGAATCAACACCGGTCCGGAAGCGGTGTCCAGTTCGACGCCGGCCACTCGGCCGAACTCGACGACCACTCGCGTCCAGATCACGTCGCGATCCGGCCGGATGTCATCATCGAGAGCGCGCGCCGCCAACCAATCGGCCAACGCGCAGTCCGGTGCGAAGGTTCCGATCACGATTGCCTCGATGCGCGGATCCGCCCCGGTGCGCATCGGCGTCGCGCCGAGTGCGGCCGGGGGGTAGACATCGGTGTAGAGGACGCCAAACGGCGACGCCCAACACTGCGCCGCGAATTCACTCAACCGCGCGCCCTCGAAGGTGTCGATCACTCGGCCCCGGGCGGGTTGGGCGTCGATCGCCCGTCCCCGGGTGACCGCCACCGCGGCGCCTTCTGGAAGTGCCGGCAACTCCGCGGTCATTTCAGCGATGTAGGCAGCCGTGTCGGTGTCCCAGACATCGGGACGCGCGACGATGAGCACCCGCAGACCGCTCCCGGCGGCGGCGATGGCGTGCGCCACCGGGCCAGGATCGGAGCCCACGCAGATGACATCGACGACGTCATCCCATGCGATCTCAGTGTCGGGTTGCTCTCCCGGCTCCGGAGACTGACCGCCTCCGGCGGGTGTGATCACTGCGCAGGGAGGTCGAGATCGACAAGTCCAAGCAAGCTCCGATAGGGCACGCCCTCGTCTTCGATCGCCGCCGCTGCGCCGGTGGACCGGTCCACCACCGTCGCCACCCCGATGACCGTCGCTCCGGCGTCGCGGACGGCGCGTACCGCCGTCAAGGCCGAACCTCCGGTGGTGCTGGTGTCCTCCACGACCAGCACGCGCCTGCCAGCTACCTCGGTACCTTCGATAAGGCGTTGCAGACCATGGGTTTTCACTGACTTACGAACCACGAAGACGTCGATGGGACGTCCTGGTGCGTGCATGATCGCGGTTGCCACCGGGTCGGCTCCCAGGGTAAGACCACCGACCGCCGTGTAGTCCCAGTCCGCCGTCAGCTCACGCATCAACCGCCCGATCAGGGGGGCGGCCTCATGGTGCAGCGTCGCCCGGCGCAGGTCGACGTAGTAGTCCGCCTCTTTGCCGGAGGACAGCGTGACGCGGCCAAACACCACCGACAATCGCCGAACCAAACCGGTCAGCGAGGCGCGGTCGTTGGCGTTGAGTTCAGGTGCGGTCACGGCCACCTCCGATTCTCTTCGTGAGCGCACGAACCAACGTGCGCGGGACTATCCGTCCGGCGGTCGTCAACACCTTGTACTGAACGCCGGGAATGCTCAGCACCTTGCCCTTCGCCACGTCCGCGAGGCTCTCGGCAACCACGTCGTCGACGCTGAGCCACAGCGGGCCGCGGATAGCCGCCATGTTGATTCCGGCGCGCTGGTG
>SYAA01000363.1 GCA_005789055.1 Actinomycetota bacterium | reverse complement strand
GACTGCGCAGAATCATGGCACTGCCCTTGCCGTAGCGCTTGACCCAAATCGCCTGCCATAGCGGGCGATCGTGATCAAGCATCTCGGTCCGGTGGGCGGCGACCAATTCCTGCAACGCCCGCGGATCGTTGGGCTTGTTCAACGAGACCAGTGCGACGTGATTGTCGACATCGAAATTCGGATCGGGTTCCCACCACCAGGAACCGTCGTCGTCTTTGACAGCGCGACTGCGGAACACCGGGTAACGGTCCAGGAGTCGCTCCTGAACTACCTGCCGCACCTTGGCGAAGTCCAGCGGCTCGGCCGTCCAAACCACCGAGTCGACCACCATCAGGTTGTTCGGGCGGTCCATTTCCAACCAGAGGGCATCCTGCACGCCGAGTCGGCGTCGCTGCTGCATTGCTACCTCCGATGACTCCGGGGCTCCGGGCTGCGGGCTGCGGGCTCCGACTCATTCTTACTTGATCGGCAGGCCGCGCGTCGGGGTCTGCCGAACGTAGGGTCTTTAGTCACGAGGTCGCGCCAAGAAGTCCGCGACCTCGGCCGCGGCGCCGGCGTCAGGGCAGTTCGAAGTGTTGGTAATCGACCGGGTCAGTCCAGGCGCCGCCCCAGCGCCAGCCCCGATCGGTGAACACTCGCACGGCCGGGGAGTCGGCTCGCAGCAGCCCTAGATCGTCCCGACTGCGGTCGAGGTAGCGGGCGGCGGTCGCGGGTTCCAGGTTCCCGTCAGCGTCGATGTAGGGATTGACTAGGGGGTTGACGTCCACAGCGCGGCCGTAGGCGTGCAGCGACCAGCCGTCCCCCAGGGCGCGACAGTTGAACGCCGAGGTGTTGTTGTCTCGCATCGACAACTCGTCCTGCGCGCCGGGATAGTTCTCAACGGTTCGAATCTTCTCGATGGGATAGCGCAGACGCTCGAGGTCGTCGAAGATCGCGATGACGTCGTCGACGACGTCCTCATGCACCACGAGTTGACCTCGATGCGTGCCGCCGTCGAAGCCGCGATAGTCGAGTTCGACGCGGCGCAGTGACGCCGGTGCGACGGGGCATTCGGGTCGCCAGGTGGTCCCGAGGTCGGCGGCGGTGACCGGATGCACCGTGGCCGGTTGACCCGACGGAGCCGGTGGTGGTCCAGCAACCGGAGCCGCACTCGACGGGGCGGTACCGGAGGTGTTGGCACTGGACGGGGTGGACGTCGGAGGCGATGGCCGGGTGGTGCACTGCACCGTGACCGCGCCTACGACGGCCAGTACCGCGACCACTCTTTTGCGCTGGCTCACTTCCCCGCGATCACATCACGTTTATCGGATTGGGGGATACCGCGACACGGTATCCGCTCGTCATCGCCGCATGCGGAGCCTTCAGCGTTGCCGCCCGGCGCGCGCCGCGGCCGCTCCAGTCGGCTTGGACTGGTCCTTGTCAGGCGGCGCGTGCGTTCGGCATTTGCTCGTGATTGGAAAACCCTTGTTCAGCCAGACGGGTGTGCGGCGGTGGTATGGCGGGCGCGTTTGCTCCGGCCCGGGGGATGTTAGTGCAAATCGTCCGCGCAGGGATCCGTGAAACTACCGAATCTCGTCGCACGCCGATTACCTAAACGATGCGGTGCCGATTACTTAAACGATGTGATGAATGTGCCCCTCAGCAGCGCCGCGATGCGCGGCCCGGAAGGCGAACGAGAAGGGTACTGCCACTAAGAACGCACCGCCGATCATGTTGCCGATGCCCACCGGGATGATGTTCCAGGTCAATGCGACCCACCAGCCGGGGCCCTTCCCTTCCGCGGAGATCAGACCGAAGTAGGCCATATTGGCCACGCTGTGCTGGAAGTTCGCCGCGCAGAACAGCGTGACCGCGAGCATCACCGGGATGTACTTGCCAATAATCGTCCGGCCCATGGTGGCGAAGAACGCGGCCATGCCCACCATCCAGTTCGCCAGTACCCCGGACAGCATCGCCTGGAACCAGGCAGTGGGCGTGCCGACGGAATGGTAGTAGGTCTTCTTATCGACGAAGGCCTGCAGCGTCGCCTGCATTTCTGGCGGATAGACCTGGGCCCGGGAGATCAGCCAGCTAGTCACAATGGCGCCGATGAAGTTGCCGATCAGTGCCAGCATCCAGAACACGACGAGCCTGCCCAACAACGGACCCGGCGGATGCTGGAGCAGGGTTGACGGCAACACCACATTGGCTTCGGTGAATAAAATCGCCCCGGCCAGGATCACGAAGAAGAATCCGGCCGAAAAACCGAAACCCTGCAGCAGATATCGCAGACCGAGCACCTCCACCTGTTCTGACAGGAGCACCGAGAACAGGGCTCCCATGGTGATGAAACCGCCGCCCATCACCGACAGCACCATGATTTGGGGGATCGTGGTGTCCCGGATGCGGTGAATCCCGGCGCGGGACAACTCCTGGATGACGTGTTCGGACGACAGATCTTGCTGGGGTGGTAAAGCAGCGGTGCCGGTCATGCGACTCCTGTCTAAACGTCTTACCGCCAACGAGAACAATGCGGAGCTATCGTGACATGGCTAGCATCGCACCGAAGGTGACCGCCGAAGTGGGACGGGTGACGCATGAAGCCAGGTGAGCCGGATCCACTTGAGGCGTCGCTAACCGGTCGCCGCGAGGGCCCGATCACTCTGGACGATTGGGCGGGAGGTCTGCCGCAAAACCGCGCTCAACTGCCTTCGGTGCGGATCGGCCGGCGATGGTTCAGCAGTCTCTGGCTGGTGCCACTGGGGATTATCGGCCTGGTGCTGTCGATCGCTGTGGTGCACGAGATGACCCGCTACGGCTGGTACCAGGACTTCATCACGCGCTATCCGGGCACCTCGATGGACTACGTCGATCCCGTCGATTCGGGCTTCCCGTGGTGGCTTCGCTGGCAACACTTCCTGAATCTGCTGTTCATGATGTTCATGATCCGGGCCGGCCTTCAGATCCTTGCTGACCACCCGCGGCTGTACGTCAATACTGCGTGCAAGCCGGATACCGAGTGGATGCGGCTGCGCGATGCGGTGCCTGCCGACCGTCGCGACCCGGAAGATTCGCAGCGGGTCTGGACAGCGAAAATGGACTCGGTTGCACTGCCTAAACACATTGGGCTGCCGGGCATCCGGCACACGATCGGCCTAGCCCGTTGGTGGCACTTCACCTTCGATCTTTTGTGGCTGATCAACGGCGTGGTCTTCATGATCCTGCTGTTCAGCACCGACCAATGGAAACGCCTTATCCCCACCTCCTGGGAGGTGTTTCCCAACGCACTGTCGACGGCATTGCAGTACCTGTCACTGGAGTTGCCGGGAAATGCCGGTTTCAGCACCTATAACGCGCTGCAGCTGTTGGCCTACTTCATCACGGTGTTCATCGCCGCACCCCTGGCTGTGGTGACCGGACTACTGCAGGCACCGGCGATCGCGGGGCGCTTCGGTACCAGTGTGGGTCTGCTGAATCGCCAAGTTGCCCGCACCGTCCATTTCGGGGTGCTGGTGTGGATGCTGAGTTTCATCGCTATCCACACGCTGATGGTCTTCGCCACCGGTTTCGTCGGCAACGTCAACCACATCACATTGGGTACCGACACAAACTCTTACCTCGGGGTAGCGCTATACCTGGCGTGGATGGCTGTCGTTGTCACCTTTTGGCTGGTCGCCTCCCCGCTGACGATCAAGTACCCGCGAACCGTCCAAAGGGTCGGCACGGTTACGGTCGGCTGGTTGAAGAAATTGTTGGAGCGCTGGGCCCCGAAGGCGACCTATACCAAAGACGACATCACCGACTATTTCTGGCCCAACGGCACGTTGCCGGTCAGCGAGGAGTACCGGAACCTTCAGGCGGGTAACTGGTCTGACTATGTG
>SYAA01000362.1 GCA_005789055.1 Actinomycetota bacterium | reverse complement strand
TGCGGATGCTCTGATCCGATCACTCGGAGCAATCCCCGGATTCCGCCATGGTCGAGGTTGATGCGGTCATTGGGCGTGCAGGTCTGCGCATTCCGGGTGATGACGTACAGGCGGGGTTGCACACCGTCGGTAGCCGACAGTGTGCGGGCAATGTCAACGACCTGCCCCACCAGGTGTTGTCCCCGGGACAGACATTCCGGACCCTGATCACCGCCCGACGGGGGCGCGAACATGACCACACCGGTCAGATCTTCAGCTGCCAGATCGCGGGCGGACAGCTCGGCGCCTGCGCCGATGTGCATGGTTCGGCATTGCCCACCCGCGCTCACCAGAGCCTCGCCGAGTTGCGCCGGCAGGTCGTCGGTGTCTGCGGTGCTGATCAGCAGCCACACCCCGGCATCGGCACTCGCAGCCGACGGTGCTGGACGCTCCTCCCACTCGACGGTCACCAACCGGTCCGACAGCAGCCGTTCACGTTCGGCGCTCTTGGTCTCCCCGGTCCCCATCCGCAGGCCGGTGACCTCCAGGATCACCTCGCCGTCACGATCCAGAACGTTGAGGTTCGCCTCGATCGATGTCGGCTCGGACTTGGTGATCGTGACGTGGCAGTAGCAAGCTTCGCGCCTCGCGCCGAAACGTTGCAGTCGTTCCACGCCCAGGGGTAGGAGTAGGCCACCTTCGCGTTGCCCTGAAAGCAGCACATGAGCACCCACCGATTGGAAGCATGCATCCAGCACGGCAGGATGGATCCCGTATCCGGCCTGCTGAGCCCGGATGGCGGTCGGCACCGCGATCTCGGCCAGCAGCGTGGTGCTCTCAGCGGCGGTGTGTACCCGCGCGAGTCCGGTGAATGAGGATCCGAACTCGATGCCCCGCGAGGAGAGCAATGCCCGGATCTCATCGCCCGTGACCGGATCGGGATGAAGCGCCAGAATCGCTGCGATGTCCTGGTGAACTGGTTGCGGCTCAACGGTATCTGCGTTCAGCTCAACGGTATCTGCGTTCAGCACAGCGGTAGCACGCTGCGTCAGTTCACCGTCGATTGCCGTCGATACCGCGAATGCGGCAGTACCGGGGGCTTCCAGCGCCGCGACGGCGGAGATCTCAGTGTGCTCATCAAGCAGTAGCAGTTCCTCGAACTCCACGTCGCATACGTGCGAACCTTCGGGAAAGATCTGTTCAGCCGCGACCAGTGCCATCTCGCAGTATGCCGCCCCCGGCAGGGCCGCTACATTTTTGACCCGGTGATCGCCCAGCCAGGGCAGTGCGGCGGTACCGGTGTCCGACTGCCAGGCGTGCCGTTCGGGCTCCTCAAGTAGTCGCACGTGCTCGCCGAGAAGGGGATGAACGAAAACTGTTCGGGCGGAGCTTGATCCCGTGGGCCGAACCTGGTCACCGGTGCTGAACCAATGGTGCGTGTGATGCCACGGGCTGCTCGGGACGCGCGGGTGCGGTTCGGGGCGATGGGGGGTCGGGGGCGGTTGGCTGGTGTGCGCTGCGTTGAAGCTGGTGTGGAACTCGTGGGCGTCATCGGCGTCACGCTGCAAAGTTCCCAGGCTGTGGTGGTGTCTGTCGGCGAGCGTGTCCGTGATCGCGTAGGTCAGCAGTGGGTGGGGGCTGATCTCGATGAAGGTCGCGTGGTGCTCAGCGGCGGACGTGACGGCCTGGGTGAATCGCACCGGGTTACGCAGATTGTCGCAACAATAGTCGGCGTCGAAGGCCGCCGAATCACCTCGGCCCTCCGTCGTCGTGATGATCGGAATTTGCGGCCTCGACGGTCGCAAACCGGCCAACTCTGAACGCAATTTGGGAAGAATCGGCGCGATGATCGGATGATGTGAAGCCACGTCAACGTCAACGATCCGCGCAAGCCGATCTGCTGCTTGGAGATCAGCGACGACAGCCGCGATCCGGTCAGGCGGTCCGGCGAGAACACTCTGTCGGGGAGATGCGTAGACCGCCACCGTGATATCCGGCTCTCCGGCAACCAGATCCTCAGCGGCCTGGGGATCGAGCTCCACAAGCGCCATCGCGCCCTCACCGGCGAGCCGGGACATCAAGCGGGACCGGGTGGCGATCACTTTCAGGCCGTCGGCCACCGACAGTGCTCCGGCTACCACCGCTGCGGTGACCTCACCCATTGAGTGGCCGATCACCGCGTCAGGCTCGACACCGTAGTTCCGCCACAGCGCTGTCAGCGCTAGCTGAATGCCGACCAGCACGGGTTGAATGCGCTCGATGCCGGTGACCGGTTCGCCCGCGGACAACACCTGCTGCAGCGAAAACCCGACCTGGGCAATGAAATCGGGGTCCAACTCGGCAATGGCCGCCGCGAACGCCGGCTCATCGGCGAGCAACCGCCGACCCATGCCGGTCCATTGCGAACCTTGACCCGAGTAGACGAACACCCTCCCCGGCCCACACGGTCCTTCATGAGGCCCGACCACTCCAGTCGTCGTCTGACCGGCCGCGAGCGCTCGCAGGCCGGTTACAGCTTGCCCATGGTCGCGAGCACATACCGTCGCGAACACCGGATGCAGTACCCGATGGTGATTCACGGTGTGGGCGATGTCGGCCAGTGCCACTGGGGCGCCGTCAGCGTCAATCCAGTCGGCCAACCGCGCCGCCCAAGAGGCAACCCGCTCGGGCGTCTTGCCGGTCAGCACCAGCGATGTAACCGCCGTTTCGTCACCCGGGGCCTGTGGAGCATGGACAGCGATCTCCGGACTTTGCTCCAGCACCACATGTGCATTGGCGCCACCGAAGCCGAATGCCGAAACCCCGGCCCGGCGCACATGTTGCCGCGTCGGCCAATCCTGTTCCTCTGCAACGACTTTCAATCGCAGATCGTCGAACTGGATATGGGGATTCGGGGTTTCGAAACCGCGGTTCGGCGGGATAGTTCCCCGTTGAACCGCCAGCACAGCTTTGATGAAGCCGGCGATGCCGGCGGCGGCTTCCAGATGGCCCAGGTTCGACTTGATTGCGCCGATCAGAAGTGGCGCGTCGGTGGCACGTCCCCGTCCCAGGACGGTACCGAGTGCTCGCGCCTCAATCGGGTCGCCCAATAGTGTTCCGGTGCCGTGGGTTTCGACGTAGTCGACTTCCTGTGGCGCTATGCCGGCGCTGGAGTAGGCGGCCCGCAATACCGCCATCTGGGCGGCTGGATTTGGGGCCATCAAACCGTTCGACCGGCCATCCTGGTTGATCGCGGAACCGCGAACCACGGCCAGCACCGGATTCTTGTCGCGCAACGCATCGCTGAGTCGCTTGAGTATCGCCACACCGCAACCTTCGCCGCGTACAAAGCCGTCGGCGGCGGCATCGAACGAGTGACAGGAGCCGGTTGGCGATAGCGCGCCTGCTTGATCGAAGCCCCGGAAGATAGCGGGCGACAAAAGCGCGTTCACCCCGGCGGCGATGGCCGTATCGCAGTCGCCCATCCGTAGGCTCTGGCAGGCCAAATGCAATGCCACCAACGACGAAGAACATGCCGTGTCAATGGTGACCGAAGGTCCGCGCAAATCCAGGAAGTAGGACAGTCGATTAGCGATGATGCTCAGCGCACCACCGGTGTTACTCCATGCGTCGACTTGGGTCAGATCGTTCGACGCGAGATAGGCGTAATCGGCGGCACATGCTCCCGCGAATACTCCGGTCTGGGTGCGGCGCAGCGACGTCGGCGGTATTCCGGCATCCTCGAGCGCCTCCCACGCGACTTCCAAGAGCATCCTCTGCTGGGGATCCATCTTGGCGGCTTCGCGGGGAGAGAGCTCGAAGAACTCCGCGTCGAACTCGTCGAGATCGGTCAAGAACGAACCCCACCGCGT
>SYAA01000361.1 GCA_005789055.1 Actinomycetota bacterium | reverse complement strand
CGACTCCACCTTGATCAGATCCGGTGCCCGCCGGACCTTGGCAAGCATGGCCTTCTTACCGCGGGCCTCCAGGGTGCCCTCCAGGACAAGATCCTCGACGAAATGCGCGACCACCCCGTCCTTGCCTTCGGAGGTGACGATTACCAGCCGTTCGGCCCCGGCTTCCGCAGCCTCTTCGGCCACCAGCTCGATGCCCGGCGTATCGACCACCGGCAGCAACTCCTTGGGGATGGTCTTGGTCGCCGGGAGAAAACGGGTGCCCAGCCCGGCCGCCGGCACAATTGCCGTGCGGGGGAAGGGGACCTGCTGCTCACCGGGCACGGTGACACCCTAACCCCCACGCGGCGCACCCAGCTATGGCCTGCCGGGCCGGGCGCTGACAAAGTGAAGCGATGAGTGCGACGATCAAAGCCCGGCGCCGCGCCGAACTTTTGGCTGCCCGCCGGGCAGTGCCCCAGGAGGTGCGCACGGCCGAAGCCGCCCTGCTGTGCGGCCATCTCGGCGATGTCGTGGGCGACGCGCGAATGGTCTGTGCCTACGTGCCGGTGGGCACCGAACCCGGGTCGGTGGAGATGCTGGACCGGCTTCGTGAATTGTGCGACGCGGTGTTGCTGCCGGTAGCACGCACCGATGCCGACGGCGAGCACCCGGTGCTGTGGTGGGCCGAATACGTGCCCGGGGAACTGGTGGCGGCCGCCCTCGGTCTGCGCGAACCGGCCGGGGGGTTGCAGGATCCGGCGGCGCTGGCCCGCGCTGACCGCGTGCTGGTTCCGGCGCTGGCCGTTGACCGTGCCGGCGTTCGGTTGGGGCGCGGAGGGGGTTTCTACGACCGGGCCCTGGCGCTGTGCGCTCCCGGAACGCCGTTGATCGCCGTGGTGCGCGACGGCGAGGTGCTCGACTCGCTGCCAGCCGAATCACACGATGTGCCGATGACGCACGCCCTGACGCCCACCCGCGGGATGATCGCACTACCAGAGCGATCTGGCACTTGACGCGATCTGGCACTTGACGCGCTAGAGTGCCAATAATTCAGTCTCACCCGGAGGAACACGTGCCGACCTACAGCTACGCATGCACCGAGTGCGGCCATACCTTCGATGCGGTCCAGGCCTTCAGCGAGGATGCGCTGACCACCTGTCCGCAATGCTCTGGCCGACTGCGCAAGCTCTTTAACTCCGTCGGCGTGGTGTTCAAGGGCAGCGGCTTCTACCGCAATGACAGCCGCGAGGCCGCCAAGAGTTCGTCGGCGAGTGACTCGGGTTCAACCGCAGCACCGTCCGGTGGCGACAAAACGGGATCAGGGAAGTCCGATTCCGCGAAATCCGGATCGACCCCGGCGGCGTCGGGAACGACGTCGCCGGCACCGAGCACTTCAACTCCGGCCGCTTCCTCGGACTGAACTATCCGGCCGACCACCGTCTATCCACAGGACCCTCTGAGTCCGGCGACCCGGTGACAGGGATGCGCTCTACCGTTGCGGCGTGACGGAACTGAATCCCACTCTGCTGGAGAGGGTTTCGCGCGGACTTCGGCCAGACTTCGCGCGCACGGTGCTGGCGCGCCGCATCGCGGCAGGATTCCTGGTGGTGCTGGCGGGGATTGCCGTTGTACGCCCCGATCCAGGTGACACGAAGCGGCATGTGGCGGTAGCGGTTCGGGATCTCAGCCCTGGGCTGGCGCTCACGGCCGAGGACGTTCGTCTGGAAACACGTTCTGTGGCAACGCTTCCCGACGGCGCCTCCACGGATCTATCGATCGTCGGCGCGAGCCTGGCCGGCCCGGTCCGACGCGGCGAGATACTGACCGACGCCCGGGTGCTCGGACCACGACTGGCCGGACTCAACGCCGGTCCGGGCGCACGGATGGTGCCGCTGCACCTCGCCGACGCTGCGGTCCTTGATTTGATCCGCACCGGCGATGTCGTCGACGTCGTGGGTGCGGTAGGACCCGAGGAGAATGCCCGCGCCCGGGTGGTGGCAGCGAATGCTGTCGTGGTCCTGATATCGGCCAAGCCGGAGTCGATCGGAGCCGGCAACGAGCGGGTTGTGATGGTGGCTCTGCCAGGCCCCGCCGCGCAGGCACTGGCAGCCGCCACTCTGGTGCAGACAGTCACTCTCACCATCCACTGAGAGACACCCTCGTGCGCTACGCTGGCCACGCCAACACGCAATTTCAGCAAAGGAAGGCTCACCGTGTTAAAGGGATTCAAGGAGTTCCTCGCCCGAGGCAATATCGTCGACCTGGCGGTTGCGGTGGTCATCGGCACCGCGTTTACCGCATTGGTCACCAAGTTCACCGACAGCATCATCCAGCCCCTGATCAACAGGATCGGAGCCGGCAAAGAAGCCTCCTACGGCATCCTCCAGATCAACATCGGCGGCGGACAGACCATCGACCTCAACGTCTTGCTCACGGCATTCATCAACTTCGTGCTGGTGGCGGCGGTGGTCTACTTCCTAGTGGTGCTGCCCTACAACAAGCTGCGCTCCAAGGACGCCGCCGAAGCCCCGGCCGACAAGCAGGCCCGACTGCTGACCGAGATCCGGGATGCCCTCGGCGGCAAGGATTCCCTCGGTGGAGGACCCCGGGCGAAGGACTTCAAGATCACCGAGTAGAGCCCCGATCGCGAGAAGGCCCCCGCTTTTGCGGGGGCCTTCTGCGTCGGTTGTTCGGGGGCGCTAGCTCATGTCCTGGGCTAGTTCATGTCTTGGGCTAGTTCATGTCTTGGGCTAGTTCATGTCCTGGGTTAGTTCATGTCCCAGGGTTCGCCGTAGGTGGTGACCTGGTCACCGGATTGGGAGATCAGCCGGGCGAAGGGGCGTAGCAGCACCCCGCCGGCGGCGCCGGTCACGGTGCCGTGAGAATTGGCTGCTGCCACCGTG
>SYAA01000360.1 GCA_005789055.1 Actinomycetota bacterium | reverse complement strand
GCCAGTTCTCTCTCGGCGACGGTGAACAGGCTTGACATCAGATGATCGTCATCGAGTTTGACCTCGTAGACATCGGCCGACACCGTCACATCGAAGCGACGTCGCAGACTCATCACGCCCATCGGCGTCTGCTGCCAGCCCAACTCTTCGAACCGCGCGCTCACCGCAGCGACACTAGCGTGGTTTCGAGTTAACGCGGTACGGCCAGCGTCGCATCGACTGCCGCAGGGTCCCCGGCGTACCCGCCGGCCCGGATGGTGACGTCAGTGGCGGCAAGCGTGAATCCGTCACCGGCCCAGCGTTGGATGGGACGAACCGAGCAATCGACGACGACCCGGGCGGTGGTTCCCGCATCAAGAGCGACCGTCTGAAAGCCCACGAGGTGGTGCACGTCGCGCCCGGTGTCGGCCGATTGCACGACGTAGATCTGGATGACGTGACGGCCGGGGCGAGCCCCGGTGTTGGCGACGGTGACCGCGACCCTGAACTGATCGCCGTCAAGTGGTTCGACTACTTCCAGGTCCGCCATGGCGAAGGTGGTGTAGCCCAAACCGAACCCGAACGGATAGGCGGCGGCCACACCGTCACGGTCAAGTTTGCGTTGCCCCCACCATCGGCCGTAGCTGACGGTGGCGGCGTCCCAATCCACCTGGGGCAGGTCACTTTGCCGGTGGGGGATGGCGACGGGTAGCCGCCCGCCCGGTTCGGCATCCCCGAACAGAACGTCGGCGAGCGCATGGCCGCCCTCCATGCCCGGGTACCAGGCCATCAACACCGCAGCGACGTGGCTGTCCCAAGGGTCGAGCACGATCGTCCCCCCGCCGATCACCACCACCACGGTCCGGTTATTGACCGCCGCCACCGCCTCGATCAGCGCGATGTCCTCGCTGCGCAGTCGAAGATCGCGGCGGTCACCGCCGAACTTTTTGAGCTTGGCCACCTGGGCTGCCACCCGGACCATCACGGCGGCGAACGGCCGGAATCGGGCGATACCCCCGAGCAATTGTGTCGACGCGGTGTCCACGCCGATCATCGACTCGCCCTCGTCCTGCGAAGACAGTCCCACCACGACGATGGCGGCGTCTGCGCCGCGTGCCGCCGCCGCGGCCGCCGTGGGGTTGGTGCCGCCGACGTGAGTCAGCCTGGGCCCCAACCGATCTCGCAGGCCATCGATGATGGTTGTCGCCTGTGGTGGGCTGACCTTTGAGGAGCCGACATCGCCCTGGTTGGCTCGGTCGGCGAGCGGACCGAGCAGCGCGACCCGCGACAGCGACGCCTCTGCCAGGGGCAGGGCCGACCTGCCGTCGCCGCACTGGTTGCGCAACAACACCGTGCCGCGGCACGCCGCTTCCCGGGCCAGGCTGCGGTGCGCCGCCGAGGCGACCACGTCGGCGGGCGGAATCGGGCGGGCACGCAGCGCAAGTCGGATCTGGGCCGATAGTTGGCGGTGTGCGGCGCGTTCGACGTCGGCGCGCTGGAGGGTGCCTGCTGCCAGCGCAGCGGGCAGGGCGGCCGCCCGCTGTTGACGGAACGGCATCTCCAAATCCTGCCCGGCGGCCACCGATCCGACCGGGTCGCGAAGTCCCCAGATGAAATCAGTGAGCACGAATCCGGCGAAGCGCCATTGGGTACGCAGAATGTCGGTGAGCAGGTGCCGGTTCTGCCCCGCCCAGGTTCCGTTCACCGAGTTGTAGGAACTCATCACGCAATCCACGCCGGCCTCCACGACGGTCCGGAAGTGCGGCAGGTAGACCTCGTGCAACACATCCTCGGTGACGCGGATGTCGACGCGGAAGCGCGCCTCCTCCATCGAGTTGAGTGCGAAGTGCTTCACGCAGGACATCACCCACGGGTTGGCCCCTGCGACTGCCGCGGCCCCCATCGCTCCCAGCAGCACCGGATCCTCGCCGTAGGACTCTTGCGCTCGTCCCCATCCGGGTGAGTAGGCGAGGTTGATGCAGATGCCGGCCCACAGGTTGGCGCCCTGGGCGCGAGCCTCGGTTCCGATGACGTCGGCGACGGCTCTCTCAAGTTCGGTGTCCCAGGTTGCGGCCCGGGCGATGGCCACCGGAAACGCGGTCGAGGCGCCGAGTGCCACTCCGCGTGGGCCGTCGGTGAACCTGATGCCGGGAATGCCGAGTCGGTCGATACGGCCGCCCTCGAACGGCACCCGGTTGTACCGCTGCGACATCTCCCGCACACCCCGAAGGATTGTCAGATCACCGTCGAGCAGCCACAGCAACTCCCGCTCGGTCAACTGGCCGATCAGCGCGGCGACGGCGGCATCGAGGTTCTGCTCGCCCCGCTCAACCGCGCCCACCGCAGCGACGAAGGCCGAGTCCGCCCGACTGGGTGGATCGGCGGGGTCCATCAGCGATCCGCGAATCCGGTGCCTACGCCGGAGGCAGGGCGGAACGCGCGCGCCGGGCGGCGATGCAGGAGCGCACTCCGACGCCGAGGTAGACCACCGACAGGATCGCGGTGGCGGCCTGGGCGAAAACGGCACCGGGGCGCGCCGCGGTGCCATCGAATGCCGCGGGCAGTTGCACAATCGATCGCGCGGTACCCAGCAGGGCCAGCAGTCCGACCAGCAGCGCGGCGTGCATGACGTGCATGCGCAGGTTCTCTTTGCCGCCGAGCAGGCCCAACACCAGGAGGACGACGCCGATGATGGCCGGTATCAGGGCGGTTTTGTGGACGGCGCCGGTCAGGAAGAAGCCCCCGACGCCGAGCGCGATGTAGATGAGCGAGAAGATGACGGTGATTCGCGGCATGAAGGCAGTGTAGCCAGATGCAGTCCGGACATTGGCTCCCGGCGAGCCTCGGCAGACTTCCCCGCCACAGCCATCAGCCACGTCGCCGACAGGGGATTCGGCGATACTGACCAGATGGAACTGGAGGTCATCGGATTCGACCTGGCGTCATGCCTGATTGCAGAGACGCACGGGGTCAACAGAATTGAACTCTGCGCGAACCCCCACGAGGGCGGGACTACCCCGTCCTACGGGATGATCGCCACGGCACGGAAGAACACCTCCGTTGAGCTGTTCCCGATCATCCGGCCCAGGGGCGGCGACTTCTTTTTCAGTCAGCTGGAGTTCCACTCCATGATTGCCGATATCGAGCAGTGCGGCCAGTTGGGTTGCGACGGCGTGGTGATCGGAATGCTCAACCGCGACGGTGGCGTCGATACCGAGCGGTGCGCTGATCTGATTGAGCGAGCGGGGGCAATGCAGGTCACTTTCCATCGGGCGTTCGACCGGGTGGAGGATCCGATGACAGCGCTGGAGCAGATCATCGACCTGGGGTGTAGGAGAATCCTCACCAGCGGTCAGCGTCCGAATGTCGAATCGGGCAAGGAAAACCTCAGGACGCTGGTGCAAGCAGCCGGTAACCGCATCACGATCATGCCGGGCTCGGGCGTCCGGAGCAGCAACGTGCTCGAGTTGGCAAAATTCACCGGCGCCAAGGAGTTTCACAGTTCAGCCCGATCGTCCCGCCCATCAGCAATGCGGTACATCAACCCCGCCATGGATGAGGACCTCGCGTCGATCAGTATCGACGCCGAGGAGGTCTCCGAGCTGCGACGACTCCTCGATGCGTACGAACAGGCTCAACTGCCGTAGAGATGCAGGACGCGGGCGGCGGTGGTGGCGATGTCGCCGCTGAGCGTCACCACCGGCGGACCGCCGCGCTGATGGATCACGTTCGCCAGGACGATCACGTAGCTGTCTGACGGCGGGTCGATCCACAGTGTCACGCCGGTGAAGCCGCCCTGGCCGAAACTGCCGACCGGAAAAATCAGGCCGCGCGGCCGGGACAGCGCCGTGTCGATATCCCAACCGAAGCCCCGGAGATCCTGTCCCGGTATCGCCGGATAGTTCACCGCAAGTAGCGGATCGGTGTTCGCGGTGCGGATCGATTCCCGCACCGCAGTGTTCGCCGCGTCGAGTTGCCCGCTGTGATGTCCGGGTTGCTGGGGGGTCGTCATCAATTCCACGCTCGCCTGCGTCAGCGGAAACTCGCTCGGCCGGCCAGCCAGCCGATCAAGCAGAGCCTGGGCGAACAGGCCGAGATCGCGCACCGTCGAGAACACCCCGGCACTGCCGGCCACCCCTCCCATCCGGCGTGCCGTCGGGTCGTGCACGGTGCCGCGCAGAGGTCGGCCGATATTCGGATTGATGCCCGGAGTGTCCTCGTCGCGTGCCGTCGGAGCGACGCGAGCCAGCACATCGGTGCTCCAGGTGCCGGCGGGACAGTCGACGGATCGCGGTGGGCGCGGATCGAAAGCGAGTGCGGTGCCGCTGACCCGGTATGGACCACACGCGTTGGCCGCCGGCAGATAGCGGGTGTCTGTCATATCGAGTGGTTCGAAGATGTTGCCTCGGGCGTAGACGTCTTCGGGTTCGCCGGTGATCTTCTCGATCATGGCGCCGAGGAGAATGAACCCGATGTCCGAGTAGTGGAAGAGCTGTCCGGGATCGAAATCCAATCGTGCGTTGAGTGCTCGACGGATTCCCTCCGCTTTGTCGGCCTGCTGCAGTCCCCACGGGCCGTCCAGGCTCAGATCGCCGGCAAGGCCCGAGGTGTGCGTCAGCAGCATGCGCAGCGTCACTTGGGCCCGTCGCGGGTCGTCGGCCGGGTTGAACTCGGGCAGGTAGGTCTGCAGGGGCTCGTCGATCGCCACCTTGCCCCGTTCGGCGAGTTGGAGGACGGCCGTCGCCGTAGCAAGACTCTTCGTCAGTGACGCCAGGTCGAAGATCGTGTCCTCGGTCATTGGCTCGGCGGGAGTGGCGGCACCGTCCAGTCCCGGTTCACCGGGGAGCTTGCGTGATCCGAACGCTTGTCGGAAGACGACCTTGCCGCCGTGGCCGATCTGGACGACCGCACCGGGCATTCGGGGAGCAGCGATTGCGGCATCGACGAGTTGGACGACGGGTGTGAAGTCGCCCTCGGGCACCACGGCTGCGGTGACCGGTGGGGGCGTCGGTGCCGCTGCCGGAGTCCGGGATTCTCGCGGCGATGCCTGCTCCACCCGTCCGCAGGATCCAGCCACGACGAGGCTGAGCACGACGATCCCCGCAGACCATGCGCGCGTGATCGTCACCAGCCGACGGTAGCTCTCAGGACTCGACGGACGTGAGCCGATGTGCGCGTTCGGCGAGAGCTTGCCAGCGGGTCCATTCAGCCAGCCGTTGCTCG
>SYAA01000359.1 GCA_005789055.1 Actinomycetota bacterium | reverse complement strand
CGACTACGACCTGCACGGCGGATTCCCCAGGTTCCAGACGATTGAAGAGCCGCCGGGTTTCGGCCGCTTCGTCGAGGCGATGCGTCGAGCGCAGGATCTGACGGTGTCCGCCGACGGCGCGGACTGGAATGCCGCCGCCGACCTGGTCGACGAAGTGACGGCGCTACTGGCGCCGCACCGGGCCGCCGGCGGCATCGCCCCGGCCGGTCGGGTGCCCAGCCTGCCCGGAGCCGGCAGCCTGCTCATGCCGCCGTGGGAGATCCGCCGCTTCGATGCCGAACTGGTTGAGGTCGGCGTGCAGTTCAGCCGATATCACGTGGGCGGCAATAACGTCGCGCACGGCGGGATGGTGGCGATGATGTTTGACGTGATGTGCGGGATCATCATCCACGCCGTCGGCCGGCCGATCAGCCGCACCGCATTCCTGCATGTGGACTATCGCAACATCACGCCGATCGATGTCCCGTTGACGGTGCGGGGTTGGGCATCGAAAGCCGAGGGCCGTAAAACGTTCGTCAACGCCGAACTCATCGACGCCGACGGCACCCTGCTCGCCGAGGCCAACGGGTTGATGGTGCGCCTGCTGCCTGGGCAGCCCTGAGTCTGCGACCATGGCGGGATGGCCGAACACCAGTCGAGGGTCCTGCACAACCTCACGACCCCGCGCGCCGCGGCACTGGCCGGTGTTTTGTTCGCGATCCTGTTCGGCGCCTCCATCATCCTGATCCGTTCGTCACTGCCCGAGGGTGCGCAACCGGGCTCGCAGTGGTTGGAGATCGGCAATGACAAGATCCGACTCGCCTCGGAATTGATGCCGTTCGCCGGCATCTGTTTCCTGTGGTTCATCGGCGTGGTGCGGGCCAACCTCGGTGGCTTTGAGGACAAGTTCTTCGGCACCGTCACACTCGGCAGCGGCCTGCTGTTCCTGGCGATGATGTTCACCACCGCCGCGGTGGGTGCGGCACTGGCGGCCACGAGCCACGACCTGGGTGCGTCGATATCCGGTTCCGGTTTCGACGTGTTCGGCCAGATGCTGCTGCTGAAGCTGTCCAAGACCTACGCACTGCGGATGGCGGCGGTGTTCATGATGTCGCTGGCCACCATCTGGCTGCGCACCGGACTGATGCCGCGCTGGCTGGTCGTCCTCACCTATGTTTTGGCGCTTGCCCTGATCATCGGTGCCGAAGCCAGTATGTGGCTGACGCTGGCGTTCCCGGTCTGGGTGCTGATCGTCAGCGTGTTGTTCCTGGTTCGGGCTGGGGCGTTCGTGAGCCACCGGGAGGGTTGAGGACACCCGGTACGTCGCCGCCGCGTTCGATGTCTTTCGCATGGAAGGCCGGCCACCAGATGGCCGGGCCGATGAGCGTGAACAACGCGGGGATGACAACGGTGCGTACGACGAAGGTGTCCAGCAAGATGCCCAGGCCGACGATGATGCCGAGTTGTGTCAGCGCGATCAACGGCAGCACACCGAGCACGGCAAACACCGCAGCCAGCACGATGCCGGCACTGGTGATCACCGCGCCGGTCGCTGAGACCGCGCGCACGATTCCGCCGCGGGTGCCGTGCTGCGGGGTTTCCTCCTGGGCGCGGGTTACCAGGAAAATGGTGTAGTCGACCCCGAGTGCCACCAGGAACAGGAATGCGAATAGCGGAGTCGTGTTGTCCAGGGCCGGGAAGCCGAGCAGGTGCACGCTGACCCAGCCGCCCATTCCGAGTGCTGCCAGTGTCGACAGCGTCGTGGTGGCCACCAGCACCAGTGGCGTCAGCACTGCCCGCAGCAAGACGAAGAGGACCGCCAGAACCACGACGAGGATCGCCGGGATCACCACCCAGCGGTCCCGGATGGCGACGTCTTTGGTGTCCAGCGCGGTAGCGTCCGAGCCGCCGACGAGTGCATCGGGATCCGCTTGTCGTACCGAATCACGCAGTGCAACAACAGTGTCAAAAGCCGCATCGGAAGCCGGTGCGGCATCGAGAACCACCTGCCACTGGCTTAGCCCGGTATCGGAGAGCCCGGCCGGTGTGACCGATGCGATACCCGGAGTCGCTGCGATTGCGGCCTGTACCGCGTCGGTGTCGGCGGTGCGGGCGATCACCCGGGTCGGATCGGTCAATCCGCCGGGAAAGTGCGCGGACAGGGTCTTGAAACCGTCGACAGAATCGGCGCGGACCCGGAACTGATCGATCAACGACAGACCGACCGGGATGCCGATGAATCCGGTGGCGAGGATGCCCAGAACGAGGGTCGACGCCACCGTCACCCGCCCGGCATGACCGGACACCCAGTCGGCCACTCGATGCCAGGCGCCGGTGGTGGTGATCTCCGCCGACCCGGCCCGAGGGATGAAGGGCCAGAACAACTTCGGGCCGAACAGTGCCAGCAGCGGAGGCAATACCAGCAAGACGAAGACGGCGGCCACCACCAGACCGGATGCGGCCTGCACCCCGAGGCTGCGGGTGGTGGGCGAGGACGCGAGTAGTAGTGACAGGAGCGCCAGCACCACGGTGGCATTACTGGCGACGATCGCCGGTCCGGCGAACCGGACCGCGGTGCGCAGGGCCTGCCGGTGCGCGGGCTCGCGGCGCAGTTCCTCGCGGTAGCGCGATATCAGCAGCAGCGCATAGTTGGTGCCCGCACCGAAGACCAGCACGCTGGTGATACCCGATGTCGACCCGTCCCCGCCCAGTCCCGCCGCTTCGGCCACCGCCGCGCCGGTCACCGCCGCGATCCGGTCGGCGAAGGCGATCACCAGCAGTGGCACCAGCCACAGCACCGGGGAGCGGTAGGTGATGATCAACAGCAGTGCGACGACGGCGCCGGTGACGGCGAGCAGGTTGATGTTGGCCCCGGCGAACGAGTTGGCGATATCGGCGCCGAAGGCGGGTCCGCCGGTGACGTTCGCGATCAGAGGATCCGGCAGCCCGTCGCGGGCCGCGTTGCGCAAGCTCGTCACGGTGTCGGACAGGGCGAACCCGGTCAGGTCGGGGTTCAGCGCCACCGGTGCCACCGCAGCTTTGCCGTCGGTGGCACCGATGATCGGCGGGCCGGGCGTGGCCACCACGCCGGTGACGGCAGACATACGGTCGCGGGCCTGTTGGGCGGCGCCGAGTTCCTCCGGTGACAGAACCGCCCCGTCGGCCCGGCTGATCACCAGCAGCACCGGTGCAGCGTCACCGCCGGGGAACGCCTTGATGACCTCAGCCGCCCGGACCGACTCCGCGGTTGCCGGCAGGACCACGGGCGATTGTTCGGCCGATCCACTCTGCGGGATCAGACCCAGCAGGGCGCCGCCGAGGGCCGCGACAACCAGTGCCAGCACCCAGGATCGTCGGTTGGAGACGATCTCGCCGATGCGTTCCCACAGCGGTCGACGGACATCTGGCGCGCGGTGCATGTCGATATCTTCCGCTCTGGATAGGGTTTGCGGCGTGCTCGACACCCTCGCCGTGGAGAACTACCGGTCGCTGCGCCGGCTGATCGTTGCGCTGCGGCGTTGCACCGTCGTGACCGGACCTAACGGCAGCGGCAAGTCAAACCTGTATCGCGCGCTACGACTGCTCGCCGATTCGGCGCGCAACGGTGCGGTGAACGCACTTGCTCGCGAGGGCGGGCTGTTCTCGACGATGTGGGCCGGCCCCGGTCGCAAGGGTCCGGTCAGCCTGAAACTCGGCTTCTCCGGCGGTGACTTCGGCTACGCCGTCGACCTCGGTCTGCCACAGGACGCCAAGACTGCCT
>SYAA01000358.1 GCA_005789055.1 Actinomycetota bacterium | reverse complement strand
GCGCAGGAGCAGCTCGCCGCCGCCGCCGAAATTCGCGCAATTCCCACGCTGATGGCGTTCAAGAAGGGCCATCTGGTGTTCAACAAGGCCGGGGCGCTGCCACCGGCAGCCCTGGAAGACCTCATCACGCAGCTCCGTGAATTCGACCTCGACGCGGCGGCCGCCGACGCGTCGTCGGTCACCGACCTCTGACCCCGGATCACCGCACGCGATAGCGTGCACTAATGAATCGTGACTCGGGCTTCGTGCTCGTCGACCGCCCCCGGCCCCACACCGCCCTGATCACGTTGAACCGCCCGGAGCGGATGAACTCCATGGCGTTCGACATCATGGTGCCGCTCGCCGAGGTACTCGCCCAGCTGCACCACGACAACGACGTGCGGGTGGTCGTTCTCACCGGAGCGGGCCGCGGGTTCTCCTCGGGTGCCGACCACAAATCGGCCGGGGCGGTGCCGCATGTCCAGGGCCTGACTCGGCCCACCTATGCGCTGCGCTCGATGGAGATCCTCGACGAGGTGATCCTGGCGATGCGCCGTTTGCACCAGCCGGTGATCGCCGCAGTCAACGGCGCGGCAATCGGGGGCGGGTTGTGCCTTGCGTTAGCCGCCGACATCCGGGTGGCCGCCTCGGGCGCCTACTTCCGCGCCGCCGGGATCAACAACGGCCTGACCGCCAGCGAATTGGGCTTGAGCTACCTGTTGCCGCGCGCCATCGGCTCATCGCGAGCCTTTGAGATCATGCTCACCGGCCGCGATGTCGACTCCGCCGAGGCCGAACGGATCGGGCTGGTTTCCCGGCAGGTGCCTGCTGAGGACCTGCTGGAGACCTGCTACGACATGGCTGCGCGGATCGCGGGTTTCTCCCAACCGGGTACCGAACTGACCAAACGGACGCTGTGGACCGGATTGGACGCCGGTACTCTGGAGGGACACATGCAGGCCGAGGGCCTTGGGCAGCTCTATGTGCGCCTGCTTACCGCGAATTTCGAAGAAGCGGTTGCTGCGCGCGCCGAGAACCGCGCTCCGGTCTTCACCGATGAGAAATAGACGAGCAGCAGGAGAGTGCGCAGTTGATCACCGCAACGGACCTCGAGGTCCGCGCCGGCGCGCGCACCCTGCTGCTCGCTGAAGGTCCGGCGCTGCGGATCCAGCCCGGCGATCGCATCGGTCTGGTCGGCCGCAACGGTGCGGGCAAGACCACCACTCTGCGCATCCTGGCGGGGGAGAGTCAGCCCTATGCCGGCACCGTGGTGCGCAACGGTGAGGTCGGCTATCTGCCGCAGGATCCCCGAGAGGGCGACCTTGACGTGCTGGCCCGCGACCGGGTGCTGTCTGCGCGAGGCCTGGACACCCTGCTGGCCGACCTGGAGAAGCAGCAGGTCCTGATGTCCGAGGTGGTCGACGCGGCCGAGCAGGACAAGGCCATCCGCCGCTACGGCAATCTCGAGGAACGCTTCGCCGCCCTCGGCGGTTATGCGGCTGAAAGCGAGGCGGGGCGGATCTGTGCGAGCCTGGGTCTGGCCGAACGAGTGTTGACCCAGCCGTTGCGGACGCTGTCCGGCGGACAGCGTCGCAGGGTCGAATTGGCTCGAATTCTGTTTGCGGCCAGCGATTCCGGCTCTGGTTCGGACACCACCCTGCTGCTCGACGAACCGACCCACCACCTCGATGCCGACTCCATCGGCTGGCTCCGAGACTTTCTCAAGGCGCACACCGGGGGACTGGTGATCATTAGCCACAACGTCGAGCTCCTCGCCGACGTCGTGAACCGGGTGTGGTTTCTCGACGCCGTCCGCGGCGAGGCCGACGTGTACAACATGGGCTGGCAGAAGTACCTCGACGCCCGAGCCACCGACGAACAACGTCGCCGCAGGGAACGCGCCAACGCCGAGAAGAAGGCGTCGGCACTGCGCACGCAGGCCGCGAAGATGGGCGCAAAAGCCACTAAAGCCGTTGCCGCACAGAACATGTTGCGCCGAGCGGAGCGGATGATGTCGGCCCTCGACGCCGAACGGGTGGCTGACAAGGTGGCCAAGATCAGGTTCCCGAGCCCCGCCCCGTGCGGTCGCACGCCGCTGGTCGCCAAGGGACTGACCAGAAACTACGGATCTCTCGAGGTCTTTACCGGGGTGGACCTGGCCATCGACCGAGGCTCCCGGGTGGTGGTGTTGGGCCTCAACGGTGCCGGCAAGACGACGCTGCTCCGCCTGCTGGCCGGGGTCGAGTCGATGGACGCCGGTGAGATCGAACCCGGCCACGGACTCAAGATCGGCTACTTCGCCCAGGAACACGACACCCTGGACAACAGCGCCACGGTGTGGGAGAACATCCGCCACGCCGCACCCGACACCGGCGAGCAAGAGTTACGCAGCCTGCTGGGTGCCTTCATGTTCACCGGACCGCAACTCGACCAGGCCGCCGGCACACTGTCCGGCGGCGAGAAGACCCGTTTGGCGCTGGCCGGACTGGTGGCCTCGACGGCCAATGTGCTGCTGCTCGACGAACCCACCCACAACCTGGATCCGGCGTCTCGGGAGCAGGTGCTCGACGCGTTGCGCAGCTACCAGGGCGCGGTGGTCCTGGTGACCCACGACCCCGGCGCGGCCGAGGCGCTCGACCCGCAACGGGTGGTGCTGCTGCCCGATGGCACTGAGGATCACTGGTCCGAGGAGTACTCGAGCCTGATCGAACTGGCCTAGGTTGCGCTGGACTAGGTTGCGCTGGCCTAGGTTGCGCTGGCCTTGAGCATGTTGCGCAGCACGTACTGCAGGATTCCGCCGTTGCGGTAGTAATCAGCCTCACCGGGGGTATCGATGCGGACGACGGCGTCGAAATCGACGGCGGTCCCGTCGGACTTGGTGGCCGTGACGTGCACCGTCTTCGGGGTCTTGCCGGTGTTGAGTGCATCGATGCCGGTGATGTCGAACACCTCGGTGCCGTCCAGTTTCAGCGAGGCCGCCGACTCGCCGGCCGGGAACTGCAGCGGGATGACGCCCATACCGATCAGGTTGGACCGGT
>SYAA01000357.1 GCA_005789055.1 Actinomycetota bacterium | reverse complement strand
CGCCTTGATGGCGCGCATGGTCGCCTCGTGCGTGCGCTCGACCAGCAGTCGATGTTCCGCACTGACGTCACCGGCCAGGAAGGTGGCGTTGGTGTCGCCGTGTACCCCGTCGATGTAGGCGGTGACGTCAATATTCACGATGTCGCCATCGGCAACGACGGTCGAGTCCGGGATGCCGTGGCAGATGACCTCATTCAGCGAGGTGCAGCAGGACTTCGGGAAACCCTTGTAACCCAGCGTCGACGGGTAGGCACCGTGGTCGATCATGTAGTGATGGGCGATTCGGTCCAGTTCATCGGTGGTGACACCGGGTGCGACGGCTTTGCCGGCCTCGGCCAGCGCACCGGCGGCAATGCGACCGGCAATGCGCATCTTCTCGATCACCTCAGGCGTCTGCACCCAGGGCTCGCTACCCTCCGCCGCGGTGGAACGGCCGACGTACTCGGGCCGTGGAATCGACTTCGGCACCGGCAGGAGCGGTGAGACGACCCCGGAACTCAGGGGGCTACGCACTTGGGTGAGTCCTCACGGTCAATCGCGCAGCGCCGTCGACGGGCCCCGCCGTAGCGGCTGCCGCCTTGGCCCGCGGATGCTCACCGAGCCCATCACCACCCGCCCGGTCAGCACTACATGCGGCTTGCCTTCGCTCGGCGGATCCTTACGCCGGTCACGGGCGCTACCGCCATAGACGATCACGTCGTCGATCGAGGCGCTCGCACCATCGGGAAGCCGAATGTGCACCGAGCCGCGGACCATGTCCAATTCGATCACCACCACCGGCCCGGCGAAGCGGGCGTGGGTGAGGTCGAGAACCACTGAACCCACTCGGCGCACCAGCGCCAGTCGGGTCGGCACCGTCCACTGACCGTGCCGCCGCAGCGAGCCCAGCCACCCACGCAGTTCGAGGCGATCCGCGGCGGACGTGGCAATGGCGCCCGGCCCCGGAAGGTCCTCGATCAGCGCTTCGAGGTCGCCTGGCTGGCGGGCCGACGACACCTGAGCGGAACGTTCCTCGAACTCCCCGATATCGATCAGGCCCAGCGCGACGGCGTTGTGTAGTCGCCGCAGCGTTCCGTTGCGGTCGGCATCCGACAGACGCATCGCGGGAGTGTTCTCGATCTCGGTCATGGCCTATTCAACTTACCCGCTGATCTAGGCTTGCCCCATGTCCGATCTGACCCGACGAACCATCCTCGGCGCCGCCGTCGCCGGTGCCGCCGCCGCTCCCCTTGCTGCCTGCGCAAAGAGTGCCGAGGCCCCTGCGGCGCAGACCCCGCAGGCGGGCCAGGCACTTGCCGCGACCGCCGACATCGGGGTGGGCGGAGCCAAGATCATCGATGGCACCCTGATCAGTCAGCCCACCGCCGGGGTGTTCGACGGTTTCATCGCCCGGTGCACGCACGCCGGCTGCGCGCTGGCGGTCAAGGGCGACTCCGTCGACTGCCCCTGCCACGGCAGCAAGTTCGCCTTCGATGGGACGGTGACCCAGGGGCCGGCGACCAAGCCGCTGACCTCCCGACCGTTGACGGTGCAGGGCGGCGAAATCATGATCGCTGAAGCGGGTTCGAGCTAACCCGATCAGGCCAGGTAGCCGTCCGGGAGTTCCTGCAGCATCTCCGCCACCATGCGGACCGCGTAGGTCGATGACCCGCCGCCGACGATGAGGGCCGCGAACGCCAAGTCGCCGCGGTAGCCGGCGAACCAGGCGTGCGAGCCGCCCTCGAACTCGGCCTCGCCGGTCTTGCCGAAGACCTCTCCGGCGCCATCGATGTCCTTGGCAGTGCCGTTGGTGACCACCAGTCGCATCATCGACCGCAGACCGTCGAGTACCGCCGGATCCGCCGGCGGATGTGCACCGGTTTCGGTGGTCTGGCTACCCACGATCAGATGCGGGGTCGGCGTCGTGCCGGCGGCCACGGTTGCCGCCGCCAGCGCCATCCCGAACGGGGTGACCAACACCTTGCCCTGGCCGAATCCGTCCTCGGTACGTTCGGTCAGGTCGACCGTTGCCGGCACGGTGCCGGTGACCGTCGTTAGACCCTCGATCGTAAAGTCGGCGCCGATCCCGTACTGGGAGGCCGCCACCGTCAGGGCCGAGGGCGGCATCCGGCTGGCCAGTTCGGCAAACGTCGTGTTGCAGGAGTTGGCGAAGGCCCGTGCCATCGGGACCGTGCCCAGGTCGAACTTGTTGTAGTTCGGGATGGTGCGGTGGCCGATGTCGATTTCACCGGGGCATCCCAGCAGGGTGTTGGGCGTGGCCATGTTGCGGCCGATGGCCGCTGCGGCCGTGACGATCTTGAAGGTCGACCCCGGGGGGTAGAGACCGGTGGTGGCCGCCGGCCCGTCGGCGTCGGCGGCATCGTTCTGAGCTACCCCGAGAATTTCGCCCGTCGACGGTTTGATCACGACCAGCATGGCTTTGCGCCACTGGCCGTCGACGGCGTGCTGTGCGGCGTCCTGCACCCCGCGGTTCAGCGTCAGGGAGATCGACGGCGCCGGCTTGGCTGCCACCTCGGTGAGGACGTCGACGTCGGCGCTGTTCTTGTTGACGCTCACCACCCGCCAGCCGGACTCGCCGTCGAGTTCGTCGAGGACCGCCTTCTTCACCTCGTTGACGACGGCCGGCGCGAAGTCCGCGCTGGTGGGCAGCATGTCGGCCAGCGGGGTGACGATCACCCCCGGCAGTCCTTCCAACACCGGGCCCACCCGGTCGTGGTCGGTGGGTTTCAGGGTGATCAGGTCCAGCGGCCCGACCGAGGAACTGGACTGTTCGGCCAGCCGCTGCGGGTTGAACGTGTCGTCGAACGGACGGAGCATGTCGGCGACCACCCGCGCGGTCGACATCAGAGCAGCACCGGCCCCGGCGGCGTCGAGTTGGTAGCGGAAGTTGTTGCCGGGCACCAGCACTTCGGTGCCGCTCATCTCGTTGACGGAAGGTCGCCGGGGTGAGTAGGCCCGCAGTTCGAAGCTCTGGTTCTCCCCGAGTTTGGGGTGCAGGGCGCTGGCGGTCCAGCGGATCCGCCACGCCCCTTCATCGCGGATCATGTTCAGCACGCCGTCATAGGTCCAGCTGCGTTCCTTGGGAAGTTCCCAGGTGAATCGGTAGTTCACGCTGCCGGTGTCCTCGGTGTAGCGCGAGCCCAGGATCTTGGCGTCCAGATGGGTGGCCTGCAGCCCTGAGAACGCCTCATTGAGCGCGGCGTGCGCCTCGCTGGGAAGGTCGCTGAGCTGCGCGGCCGCCCCGGTGTTGCCGCGGCCGAGTTCGGCGAAGAACCGGGCCGCCGCCGGGGACGGGCCGTCCGGGCGGGGCGTGCAGCCCGACAGGCTTCCGGCTGCCAGGAGTGCCAGTGCCGCGGACAGTCCTGTGACTCGTGTGATTAGTGAGGTGCAAGTTGCCATTGGGGCAAATGTTATGAGTTTGTCACCTCAAAGCGCGGGAGGCGCACCGCGAACCTTCCCGGGAGCGTGCGCTGAGGTCTCACGTGAGGCGGCGTGTCGCGCGCCGACGCGCACGCTGGCGGGATTGCCCTGCGGGCGGCGAACCAGGGTTAGTCGAGCAGAACCGTCGCGTTAGTCGAGTAGAACCGTCGCGAAGGTTCCGACTTCGGCGAACCCGACCCGGGCATAGGCGGCCCGGGCGATGGTGTTGTAGCCGTTGACGTAAAGGCTGGCCACCCGCCCGGTCTGGACCACCGCCGCGGCGACCGACGCGGTGCCGGCCGTTCCGAGTCCGCGACCGCGCCATTCCGGGTGTACCCAGACTCCCTGGATCTGGCCGACGGCCGGGGACTGCGAACCGATCTCAGCTTTGAATACCACCCGGCCGTGCTCAAAGCGTGCGAAAGCCCGCCCGGACCCGATCAGCCCGGCCACCCGACGTCGATAGCCGCGACCGCCGTCCCCCACCCTCGGGTCAATGCCGACTTCGCCGATGAACATGTCGACCGCGGCCACCAGATAGGCATCAAGTTCCTCGATCCGCACCCGCCGCACTCCGGGGTCCAGGACGCACCGGGGGCGCGACCCGAGCGCCATCAGCGGCTGCCGATCCCGGACGTCTCGCGCCGGGCCCCAACCATGCTGCAGCCGATCCCACATCGTCAGCACCAAGTCGGCTCGGCCCACCAGCGACGAGCATCGGCGGGGTCCGCTCAGCGCCCGATCCGCAAAGGCCAGCAGCTCAGCGCGAGAACCGCGCAGGGGTATCAGGTTGGCACCGGAGTAGCACAGCGATTCCTCCGCGCGTGCCATCGTCCACAGTTCGCCGCCGATGCCCACCGGATCGACGCCGTGGTCTGCCACCCGT
>SYAA01000356.1 GCA_005789055.1 Actinomycetota bacterium | reverse complement strand
GCGATACCAACGATGTCCACTTCGTCGACCCCGCGGGCACGCAACCAGTCAGCCAGATCTATCCCGTCAGCGCTGCCTTCGAACCCGCTGTAGGCCGCGTGATAGGCACCCTTGAGGAATACCGCCTCGATCTGCGCAGTCCGCAGGTCGGGATGAAAGTCGGCGCCGGGCGTGCCCGCCACGCAGTGCCGCGGCCAGGACGACACATAGTCCGGATCAATCGAGAAGTGATCCCCCGGGTCGATGTGGAAGTCCTTCGTCGCCACCACGTGGTCGTAGCAGTCGGCCTCGGTCAGCCATGCATTGATGGCGAGGACGACAGCGCCGGCGTCGGCCACAGCCAGCGACCCTCCCTCACAGAAATCGTTCTGCACGTCGACGATCACTAGTGCCCGCATGCCACCACGGTATCTTTGATGGTCGTGAGCCCGTTCGACTTCTTCCGGACCGCCGAGTTGCCGGTTCCGGCGGTGAATGACGAGCAGGCCCGCGCTATCTCCGCCGAGTGCTTCGGCGTGCGCGCCGCCGTCACCTCGCTCGGCAGCCAGCAGGATGCCAACTTTCTGCTGCGCGAGCACGTTGCCGGATCAAACGGAGGGCGGTCATCGGACTGCGGAACGCCGATCGGCGTACTCAAGATCGCCAACCCCGCGTTCAGCCTGACCGAGCTCCAGGCCCAGGACGCTGCGGCAGCGTTCATTGCCGCAGCCGAGGCCATCCGGACCGCCACCAATGTGGAGTTCGCCGGCAGGGATCCGATCGCGGCTGTCGACGTCGACGGCGGGTTGTTCGCCCGGGTGATTCGCTACCTCGACGGGGGAACGCTCAGCGGTGAGGTGTACCTCAGCCCTGCGGTGGTGAGCGCTCTCGGTGACCTGGCGGGTCGGACTTCTCGTGCGCTGGCGGAATTTGACCACGTCGGCGTCGACCGGGTACTGCAGTGGGATCTGCGGCACAGCATGCGCACGGTGGAACTGCTCGCTGTCCATGTCGAGGATGCAGATCTGCGCGAGGCAATTGAGGCGGCTACCGCCCGGGCCTGGGCGGTCATCGATGAACTCGCCGAGGATCTGCCGGTGCAGGTGATTCACGGCGACGTCACCGGCGATAACGTGGTGTGTGATCCGCACGGAATTCCCGACGGCCTCATCGACTTTGGGGATCTGACGCGCTCCTGGACGATCGGTGAACTGGCCGTCGCCGTTGCGTCCGTCCTGGGTCACGACGGCGCCGCGCCCGCCAGCACGCTGGTCGCCATCGAGGCCTTCCACGCGGTACGCCCATTGGGACCGGCAGAGATCGAGGCGCTGTGGCCGCTGGTTGTACTACGCGCGGCCGTCTTGGTGGTCAGCGGTATGCAACAGTCCGCAATCGACACCGACAACGTCTACGCCAATACCCGGCAGGATCTCGAGTTGCTGGTCTTCGAGCGCGCGACAGAACTTCCGCTCGACGTCATGACGAATCAGATCCGGCACGCTCTCGGAGTCGCCGAACCACTCGAGTCGATCACCGGTGCGGCTCCGCTTGTCCTCGGGCTGAACCCGCGTGACGTCACTCGGCTGGACCTCTCCGTGGAGTCCGACGCGATGGACGGCGGCGCGTGGCTCAGTGCCGATTGCGAAGAACGGATGGCTCAAGCCGCGGTCGGGGCCGGCGCCACCGCGGTCGTGACCACATTCGGTCACGCACAGCTCACTCGCTCGACGACACTTCGCGAGACATCATCGGCGACCGTGGCCACCGGGGTGCGGCTCTGGCCGGCCACGGCAGTGACCCTGACCGCACCATGGCCCGCCATGGTGGAGGTGGCGACCATCGGCGACGAGGCAACCCTCAGGCTGACGGCACAGGTGGGGATCGTCAGCATCAGGGGCGGCGTACGACCCGAGAGCGCTTTTGGCGCAGCGCGTGACATCGCCGCCGGCACGGCCCTGGGCGTGATCGAGGGCCCGGTGTGGATTCAGTGCCTTCGTCATCCCGGCGATGTCGCGGTTCCGGATTTCGTCCGTCCCGAGTACGCGGCCGGCTGGTTGGATCGGGTCAGTGATCCGGCACCGCTGCTCGGATTGCCGCCAACGCCGCCACTTGTCGAGGACAGCGCCACCCTGCGCCGTCGCCGGTCACAGGCCTTCGCGGCAGTGCAGGAGCACTACTACCAAAACCCGCCCCGCATCGAGCGCGGCTGGCGTGAACACCTCGTGGGCACCGATGGCCGGGTCTATCTCGACATGGTCAACAACGTTGCGGTAATCGGCCACGGCCACACGGCACTTGCCGATGCCGCCGCGCGGCAGTGGCGTCGGCTCAACACCAACTCGAGGTTCAATTACGCCAGCGTGGCGACATTCTCCGAGCGCCTTGCCGCGACCCTGCCGGACCCGCTGGACACGGTGTTTCTGGTCAACTCCGGGTCCGAAGCCGACGATCTTGCACTTCGGCTGGCCATGGCGACCACCGGGCGCCAGGACGTGTTTGCCGTCGCGGAGGCGTATCACGGCTGGACCTACGCCACCGACGCGATCTCGACGTCGATCGCCGACAATCCCACCGCGCTGTCCACCCGACCATCCTGGGTGCACACCGTGCCCTCCCCCAACGCGTTCCGCGGCGAACATCGCGGCGTTG
>SYAA01000355.1 GCA_005789055.1 Actinomycetota bacterium | reverse complement strand
CCGGGATCGATGAAGTCCGGTCCGACTTTGAACGGCGCGACCCGCCGGCCGCCGCGGCGCAGCGCCCCCATCAACCCCGTTGCGATGGTGGTCTTCCCACTTCCGGACGACGGAGCGCCGATCACAATGGCGGGAGTGCTCGCCACGCCTACCACTCCAGACCGCGCTGGCCCTTGCGGCCGGCATCCATCGGGTGGGCGATCTTGATCATCTCAGTCACCAGATCGGCGACGTCGAGCAGTCGCGGCGGGGCGTCGCGTCCGGTAATGACGACATGCTGCCGGCCCGGCCGGGCCAGCAACGTTTCGACCACCTCGTCGACGTCGACCCACCCCCACGCCAGTGGGTAGGTGAACTCGTCAAGAACGTAGAAGTCGTGTTCCTGCGCGGCCAGGCGGCGCGAGATCTCCGCCCAGCCGGCGGCGGCGGTCGCGGCGTGATCGTCCTCGGCGCCCGGTTTCCTGACCCAGGACCAGCCGGCGCCCATCTTGTGCCACTGGACCGCGCCGCCGATTCCCTCGTCGTCGTGCAGGCGGCCGAGTCGTTCGAAAACGGTTTCCTCCCCGACCTTCCACTTGGCACTCTTGACGAACTGGAAGACCGCGATGTCCATGCCCGCGTTCCACGCGCGCAACGCCATTCCGAAGGCCGCGGTCGACTTCCCTTTGCCGACACCGGTGTGCACCGCGAGCACCGGGGCGTTACGTCGCTGTCTGGTGGTCAGTCCGTCATCGGGAACGGAAATCGGCTGGCCCTGTGGCATCGCACGCCCCCTTCCCGGTGTGCACGCTCAGGCCGCCCGGCGCACGGCCTGCGCCAGATGGTCCGCGCGCAACTGCTCAAGGCGCAACACCGGCGCCCCAAGCTGGCTGGCGAGTTCGCTCGCCAGGCCCAACCGGACATAGGACGTCTCGCAGTCGACCACGACCGCGGCGGCCCCCTCTGCGGCGAATCGCCGTGCAGCCAGGCGACTGCGACCCAACGGATCCGGGCCGCCGGTCGCGCGGCCATCGGTGAGTATCACCACCAGTGGCCGACGAGTGCGGTCGCGGGCCCGTTCGCGGATCACCACATCGCGGGCGGCCAGCAGACCCTCGGCCAGCGGGGTGGTGCCGCCGGTGTCGAGTCGGTGCAACCGCCGGGATGCCGTGTATGCCGATGCGGTCGGCGGCAACACCAGGCGAGCGCCGGTGGAACGGAACGTGACCACAGCGACCTTGTCACGACGCTGGTAGGCGTCACGCAACAGCGACAGCGCCGCGCCGGTCACGGCGGCCATCCGGTCACGGGCGGCCATCGATCCGGAGGCGTCGACGACGAAGATCACCAGGTTGCCTTCCCGGCCGATGCGCGCGGCGCGCCGAATGTCCTCGGCCTCGGGGCGCAGTGGGCCCGCGTCGACGCGACGGTTCGCGGTGGCGAGCAGCGTCGCGAACAGGTGCACACCGTGGCCCTGCTCCGGCGTCGCACTGGCGCCGATCATCGCCCCGACGGTGTTGCGGGCCGGTGAACGCCGACCGGCGTGGCCGTCGCCGACACCGGGGACCGTCAACGCTCGGGTACGGAATGCCGGGGACGGCGGTGCCGAAGGACGGGTCGGTGGCGACGAATTCGGTTGGCGGAGAGGTGTTTCCGCGGTTTCATCGGCCGACTGTCCGCCGCCCGGTGGATCGGGGTCGGGTTCCGATCCGTCGTCGGCGGAGGCCGATAGTGGTTCGTCGTCGGCGGAGGCTGACAGTGCTGCGTCGTCGGCGGTGGCCGATAGTGCTGCGTCGAGATCCCCCGGGTCGATTCCCGGGTCATCGAAGGGGTCGCGGCGACGCCGGTGTGGCAGTGCCAGTTCGGCGGCCACCCGGATGTCCTCTTCGCTGACGGAATCGGCTCCACGCCATGCGGCATGCGCCACCGCGGTGCGGGCTACGACCAGATCCGCACGCATCCCGTCGACGTCGAAGGCCGCGCACAGCGCCGCGATCCGGTTCAGTTCCCGGTCGGACAAATCGACGTCATTCACCCTTTCGCGGGCGGCGACGATCTTCTGCGCCAGGTCGCTGTCGTGCGCGGTGTACCGGGCGGCGAACCCGGCCGGATCGGCCTCGTAGTCGAGGCGGCGGCGAATGACCGCACTGCGCACCGCAACCTCACGGGAGGCGTGCACGTCGACGGCAAGACCGAACCGGTCGAGGAGTTGCGGACGCAGTTCTCCCTCTTCGGGGTTCATGGTGCCGATCAGGACGAACCGCGACTCATGTGAGTGCGACACCCCATCGCGTTCGATATGAACCCGACCCATCGCCGCGGCATCGAGCAGCACGTCGACGAGATGGTCGGGCAGCAGGTTGACCTCGTCGACGTAGAGCACGCCGCCGTGAGCGCGGGAGAGCAGCCCGGGGGAAAACGCGTGCTCGCCGTCGCGCAGCACCTTCTGCAGATCCAGCGAACCCACGACGCGGTCCTCGGTGGCGCCGATCGGCAATTCCACCAATTTCGCGCCCGGATCCGACTCAGTCAACACCGCGGCCAGGGCCCGAGCAGCGGTCGAGTTGGCGGTGCCCTTCTCGCCGCGGATCAGCACGCCGCCGATCTCCGGGCGCACCGCGCACAACAGCAGCGCAAGTCGCAGCCGGTCATGGCCGACGAGTGCGCTGAACGGGTATCCCGGCTGGTTCACGAGGGTTGCATCCTGCGCATCGGAACGTGCGGAATGCCGTCCTCGCAGAACTCGTCGCCGTCCACCACAAAGCCGTGCCGGGCGTACATGTCGATCAGGTAGGTCTGGGCATTGAGCGCGCAGGGGTCTGCACCGACATCGGCCAGCGCGGCCTGCAGCAGGCGGGTCGCGTAGCCGTGGCCTCGGGCCGCCGCTCGGGTGCACACCCGGCCGATTCGAAACTGCCTGCGCCCGCCAGGGTTCCCTTCGATGGGAGCCTCATCGATTAAGCGCAGCGTCGCGATCACCTCGCCGGACTTTTCTTCCAGCCAGAAATGCCGGGTCCGGGCCAACAGGTCGGAGCCGTCGAGATCCGGATAGGGGCAGGTCTGCTCGACGACAAACACCTCGATGCGCAACGTCAGCAGGTCATAGAGGGTTGCCGCGTCGAGGTCGCGGCCGCAGCAACGGCGCAGCGCAACCGTCACATCGCTCCTTACGTCGCAACCCGCACCCGGTCGGTCACGGCAGTGCGGCTAGATTAACCCGGCTAAGGTTGGCCCGTGACGGCAGTGCAGGCCGAATGGACCGACGATGTCCTGCCCGGATACCGGCAGCACACCCTGGCGCTGGGCACCGATCCTGATGGCGAAGGCGAGTTGTTCGCCACCCTGGTCCGCACTACCGACTCAATCCCGTCGTCGTCGGTGGTGCTTGCCGTGCACGGCTATACCGACTACTTCTTCAATACCGAACTGGCCGACCACTTCACCGCCCGGGGTTGGCGCTTCTACGGTCTCGATTCGCGCCGGTGCGGCCGCTCCTGGCGGGAGGGCCAGACTCCGCATTTCACCACCGACCTGACCCACTACGACCGCGAACTGGAGGGTGCGCTGGCGATCATCGGCGCGGAAAATCCCGCCGCCCGGGTCTTGGTGTACGGCCACTCCACCGGCGGGCTGGTGGTGTCACTGTGGCTGGACCGGGTGCGCAGCCGCGGCGACACCGCGGCACTGAAGATCGCGGGCCTGGTGCTCAACAGCCCGTTCCTGGACCTGAACGGGCCGGCGATCCTGCGGACCCGGGCCACCTCGACCGCGATCGGGGCGGCATCGCGGGTGCGTGCGACCCGGGTGGTGCGCGGGGCTGGTTCCGGCGGCTACGGGCTCACACTGCATCGGGACTACCACGGCGAGTTCGACTACAACCTGACGTGGAAGCCGATCGGCGGTTTCCCGATCACCGTCGGCTGGATTCACGCCATCCGACGCGGCCAGGCCCGCCTTCACCGGGGGCTTGACGTGGGGGTGGCTAATCTCGTGTTGCGCTCCGATCACAGCGTCGCCGAGACCGCCGAGACGCAACTCCTGCAGCGCGGGGACGCCGTGCTCGAGGTCGCGCACATCGCCCGCTGGGCGGGCTGCCTGGGTAACCGAACCACCAGTGTTCCGGTGGTCGACGCCAAGCACGACGTGTTTTTGTCGCTGTCCGAACCGCGCGCCGCGGCCTACGCCGAATTGGATCGCTGGCTTGCACAGTTGCCTGCCTCCTAACCTCGGGTTTGCACCTGATCGGCGGCACTAAAGGTCATCAATTCGCGCACCGGCGGAACAAATCACCGGTGGTGCGCGACTATTACGCCGTGGACTGCAACATCGCCCGGGAAGCGCTATCGGCCCGGATCGACGGCGAGCGCGAGCCGATCCCCGCCGCCCGCGTCGATGAACACCTGAGCGGCTGCGAGCCGTGCCGTCAGTGGCGCGCCTCGGCGATCGAGCAGACCCAGATACTTCGGCGTCTGGCGGGACGCGCGCAGGTCGCCGCCGTCGCCCCAGTCCCACCACCGCAGCCGCTCCGACCGGCGATCCGCCAACTGCAGTCCATTTCGTGGCGCCGATGGGCGTTGGCCGGGGTCGGGGTCATTCAGGTCGCGCTGGCCACCGCACAGGCCTTCGGCGCCCATCTCGGGGTTCCGCACACGGCCATGGGTGGGCACCTGCTCAACGAATCGACCGCGTGGTCCATGGCACTGGGCGTGGTGATGGTGATCACCGCGATCCGGCCCGCGGCGGCATCCGGTCTGGCGGGCGTCCTCGGGGCGTTCGTCGCCGTCCTCGGCGTGTACGTGATCAGGGACGCGGCGGCCGGCACCGTCACCACCGATCGCATCCTGAGCCACCTGCCAGTTGTCGCCGCTGCGGTACTGGCGTTCCTGGTATGGCGCCGGGATCGCCCCGGCGACCCCCAACCACACTCCGACGCGCTACCGGACTCCGCAGAAATCATATTGCCCGACAACGCCTCTCGGGGTCGCCGCCGCGGTCACCTGCATCCAACCGACGGTTCAGCAGCCTGACTTTTTTCCTCGTTCCCGGAACTAAATGGGATTCATAACGACCAATCATTCGTGAACCCGCCGAAGACCATGTGTTCTTCCAGTGGCACATGGGAATCCGCGAGCACATCGCGTCGGCGCCGCCGATGTTGATCGGTCGACGAAGGATGGCAATCCGAAGATGAACAACCGAAAACGTGGGACGGCACCGAGGGTTCTCGGCGCGCTGGCGGCGGCCGGGGCCCTCGGTCTCGCCGCGCCTGGGACGGTCGCCTCAGCCTGCCCCGAACATGACAATGCATCCGGCTCCGGTGGCCAGAGCAGCAGCGGTGCGGCGGCCAGTGCCGGTGGTGCCCAGAGTGCCGTTGGTGCCCAGAGTGCCGGTGGTGCCCAGAGTGCCGGTGGTGCCCAGAGTGCCGGTGGTGCCAACACCGCCGGCAGCGCGAACCGAACGAGCGCGAACGCTCAGAAGGCCAACAAGGCAACTTCCAAACCAGCCGCCGATGGGGGCCAGGACGCGCCGAACGCATGCTCCGGCAACTCGGGGCGCCTCGACTCAGGACCGTGCGGGACCGACTTCAACTGAGAACACCTTTCCGAACATTCGACCTACCAGGAGAACCAAGTGACGAAATGCAGCAACCCGAACCATCGCCTCATGATCAGCGCAACCATCGCCGGAGGGGCCGCTCTGTCGGCACTGCTGGTGGTAGCGGCTCCCGGCGCCGGCCAGGCCCATGCCCACGGATACAGCACCCCGTCGGGGGATGCGGTCGGCCGGCCCGGACTGGATAATCCCGCGCCCGTCATGCGCCTCGCCCAGGCCATCGGAGACCACTTCTACAACCAGAACACCCCGCTCAACAAGGCATTCGACGACTCGCCGGCTGGCCAGAACTACCACACCATGTTTGGGTCCCCGGATTACGAGACTCCGACGCACGGGTCGAACGGCACTTTCAAGGGAGTTCTGAACATGCCGGGGGCACTTAAGGATGCCTACAACGGCGCCCAGGCCGCGGGAAGGGGACTGCCGGAGGAGGAGGACCTGCCCGGGACCGTCATCCGGGCCGTCAGCGGGGCACCCGATCCGACGCCGCATGAGACCTCCGGGGGCGGCTCCGAGGCCCCACACGCCGCGGCCTCGATTCCGACGAAATGCACGGCTGCCGTCATCCGAGCGACCCTGCGGGCACAGGGCTCCTGCTAGAGGGTCCCGACGACGACCGTGGCCCGGTCGCGATAGGACCGGGCCACGGTCGCACATCCTCAGAGCATGACGGCGAACATGATCGCCATTCCGGCGGCCATCGTCACCTGGCTCAGGATGCCGAATTGCTGACCGGTCGAACGGGTCGAACCGCCGAGGCGGGCGGCGATGTAGCGGTAGATCCAAAAGACCGTGGCAATCGCGAAGCCGACGGTGCAGACCCAATTCAGGACGCCGACCCATTCCGGCGCTGCGGAGGCGGACGGACCGGCCGCCGAGTGACCCCCGTGGCCTGCGTGGCCTGCGTGGCCGGCGTGCCCGGCATGACCGGCGTGCCCGGCCATATCCATCCCAGCCATGTCCATCCCGGCGGGCCCGGGTGCCCGCCGCAGTGCCAACCCACCCATCGCGGCATACATCCACGCCATCGCCAACATCATCAGGGCGTGATAGACGCTGCCCCACCGCCGTGCGGAGTTGCGGAACGCGATCACCGCGAACCAGATCGACGCGACCGAGAAAAACACCATCGGCGCCCAGGGTGGGAGTTCCGCGCCGCGCGGCCACGCCATCACCGCCATCGCCACCGCCATGATCACGTGCAGCGAGTCGCCGATGACGTTCGCACCCGAATGACGGTTCGCCACAATCGCCTGGACGTACACGCCGGCGCTGAAGACGAACAGCAGCGTGACGACCCATCGCAGGGTCATGTCCTGGATCATCTCGCCCCTCCGGTGGGCTCTGGACTG
>SYAA01000354.1 GCA_005789055.1 Actinomycetota bacterium | reverse complement strand
CGGATTTCCCGCAGTTTCCGTGCCGGTGTCGCCGCCACCGCCGCTCGCTTCTCGGCGTCAGTCTGGGCCAGCACCAGAAGCTGATAGTTCTTGACGTACTGCTGCTCGATGGTGGATCCGCCGCGGGTGGTGAGATCGCCCGCCGCGTAACCGGCCAGTCCGGTCAGGGTGCCCTTCCAGTCCACGCCGTTGTGCTCGGCGAACCGCTTGTCCTCGATGGAGACGATCGCCAACTTCATGGTGTCGGCGATCTGATCGCTGGTCACCTCGAAGCGACGTTGGGAATACAGCCACGCGATGGTGTTGCCCTTGGAGTCGACCATCGTCGATACCGCGGGAATGTCTCCTTCGAGCAGTTGGGACGATCCGTTGGCGACGATGTCGGAGGCGCGGTTGGACATCAGGCCCACGCCGCCGACGACGGGGAACATCAGCGCCGCCACGATGACGCTGGCCAGCAGGCAGCACCAGGCCAGTTTGATGATCGAGGAACTGGCCGGCGGGCGTTCCGACATGGCGTTTAGCGTACCGAGGCCGGTCCGGGGCCTGCGGTGCCCCGCGCGGTTGCGAGATATAACGCGATTCTCCCAGGATCTCGGGTTAAAACCGCAGTTCATGGCCGGACTGCACGCCCGTGCCAAAAAAGCTGTGATCTGACTGTTGCGCAAACGATACCTGACCACCTAACTTAAGCAGGCAGTGCGATACAGGTAACAGTGCCGTCGCAATGTGGCGTAGATCGCACCGCGGCTACATCGGAGGGAACTGCCGCCTCACCGGGCGGCTTGGATGAAGGGAATCGCCCGTGTCGGGGACTCGGCCCGCTGTCGGCATGACAGACGCAGCATCGATGCACGGTTCACTCCCATTGGCGACTGGGGAAGCCAGGATCGCCTGGGTTTCTCAGGGGTTGTGTCGGACCACCGACCCTGACCAGTTGTTCGTCCGTGGTGCCGCCCAGCGAAAGGCCGCCGTGATCTGCCGGCATTGCCCGGTGATTGCCGAGTGCGGCGCCGATGCCCTGGATAACCGGGTGGAGTTCGGCGTCTGGGGCGGGATGACCGAGCGCCAGCGGCGCGCTCTGCTCAAGCAGCACCCAGAGGTGTCCTCCTGGTCGGAGTTCTTCGCCACCCAACGCAAGCACCGCAGCGTCAGCTGAAGGGCCAAAATTCCAGCGTCAGCGCAAGGGCCAGAATTCCAGCGTCAGCGCAATCCCGTCGGAGTCAGATCTCCCCGGTGATCTGATCGGCGATCGCCTGCAGTGCGGTCCGATCTGAGACGTCAAAGGGCAATGAGGGCACGCCGACGACCGCCACATGCGGGTTGGCTCCGGTGAAACGCGACAGCAACCGAATCTCGCGCTTGGCCGTCTGGCCCCGGTCGGCATGGATCTGCAGCACCGCGGCAGCCAACTTGTCGCCCTTGCGGTCCGGTGCGGCCTCCAGTGCAGCCGCGCCGTCGATAGCGCGTTCCACCGGAAGCGTGCACAGCATCGGATGGGTCCGGTTGAGGATCAACCCGGCCAACGGCATGCCCTCCTCGGAGAGTCGGTCGACGAAGAAGGCCGCCTCGCGCAACGCGTCGGGTTCGGCAGCCGACACCACGACGAACTGGGTTCCTCGTCGCTTGAGCAACTCGTAAGTGCGGTCGGCCTTTTCCCGGAACCCGCCGAACGTCGAGTCAAGCGACTGCACGAACATTGATGCGTCGGAGAGCATCTGGGAGCCGAGGACGGTTGACAGTGCTTTCACGGCCAGGCCCATCACGCCGGTCACGAGCCGTCCGATGCCACGGCCGGGTCCTAGAAGTAGACGCCACAGTCGGCCGTCCATGAAGCTGCCCAATCGCTTCGGGGCATCGAGGAAGTCAAGTGCGTTGCGCGACGGCGGAGTGTCGACCACGACAAGGTCCCACCGGTCTTGGCCGAGTAACTGGCCCAGCTTTTCCATGGCCATGTATTCCTGCGTGCCGGCCAGCGAGGTGGTCACGGTCTGGTAGAACTGGTTTTCCAAAATCGCCTGCGCCCGTTCAGGTCCCGCGTGCTCGATGACCATTTCGTCGAAGGTGCGACTCATATCGAGCATCATCGCGTGCAGCTCTCCGGTGACTTCCGGTCCCAGTGGAACCTGCTGCGGAGAATTGTTCAGATCCTTGACGCCGAGTGCTTGGGCAAGCCGCTTCGCCGGATCAATGGTCAGGACCACGACGGTGCGACCGTACTCGGCAGCCCGTAGCGCCATTGCGGCCGCGGTGGTTGTCTTCCCAACTCCGCCGGCTCCGCAGCACACCACCACGCGGTTGGACCTGTCGGACAGGATCGATTTCATGTCCAGCACCGGGGGCGTCGCGCTCATCGGACGCCCTGCTGGGCAAGTGTTTCAGCGAGTTCGTAGAGACTCCCGAGGTCCACACCATCGGCGATGGTGGGCAACTCCAGTCGCGGAACCCGCAGTTTCTCCAGTTCCTGGGCGCTCTCCGAGCGCGCGCTGATCCGACTGGCATGCTCGATCGTTTCGGTGAGCAAGCCTGCGAAGTCGGCGTCGTTGAGTTTGATGCCCGCTCGGGACAGGGCGGTGCGCACCGTTGCCGCATCGACCTCACCCTTGGCGGCCTTGGCCAGATCGCCGGCCGGAAGAAACGGCGCGATGTT
>SYAA01000353.1 GCA_005789055.1 Actinomycetota bacterium | reverse complement strand
GGTGGTGGTGATCGATGCGCTGCCGCTGACCGTCAACGGGAAACTCGACACCAAGGCGTTGCCGGCACCGGACTACCAGGATGGCGACGCTTACCGTGCTCCCTCAGACGCGGTGGAGGAGATCCTGGCAGGCATCTACGCGAGGGTTCTCGGCGTTACGCGCGTCGGCGTCGACGAATCGTTCTTCGAACTCGGCGGAGATTCGTTGTCGGCAATGCGCTTGATCGCCGCTGTCAATACCGCGCTGAACACTCGACTTTCAGTGCGGACGCTCTTCGAAGCGCCCTCGGTCGCCCAACTGGCGCCGCACGTCGGCGGGGATGACAATCGGCTGGAGCCATTGGTGGCCATGGAGCGCCCTTCGGTGATCCCGTTGTCGTTCTCTCAGAACCGGCTGTGGTTCCTCGACCAGTTACAGGGTCCTTCACCGACCTACAACATGGCGGTCGGCTTGCGGCTGAACGGACCGCTCAACACCGAGGTGCTGGGTGCGGCGCTGGCCGACGTGGTCAGCCGCCATGAGAGCCTGCGCACGATCTTCGCTGCTCCCGAGGGCGTACCTCAGCAGGTCGTGGTGCCCGCCGCTGAGGCTGACTTCGGTTGGGACGTCATCGATGCGGCCGGCTGGTCACGGGCCGAGCTTGATGAGGCCGTCAGCAAGGTGGCGCTGCACTCATTCGACCTGGCCGCCGAGATTCCCATGCAGGCGCGGCTGTTCCGGGTCACCGACCACGACCATGTGGTGGTTGCCGTGGCCCACCACATCGCAGCCGACGGGTTGTCGATGGGCCCGATGGTGAACGACCTGGGCGTGGCATACGTCTGCCGCGGGGCCGGCCTGGAACCCCTCTGGCCGGAATTGCCGGTGCAATACGTCGATTACACGCTCTGGCAGCGTGCGCAATTCGGTGCTCTGGGCGACGGCAACAGTCTCATAGCCGCGCAGTTGGCGTACTGGCAGAACGCGTTGGCAGGCATGCCCGAGCGGCTGCAGTTGCCGACCGACCGACCGTATCCTGCGGTGGCTGACCAACGCGGCGCCACCATCTCGTGGCAATGGCCCATCGAGTTGCAGGAGCGGATCGCTGCGGTGGCCCGCGAGCACAGTGCGACTAGTTTCATGCTGGTTCAAGCCGCGCTCTCCTTACTGCTGGGCAAGATGAGCGCGAGCTCCGACGTGGCGGTGGGCTTCCCGATCGGTGGGCGCAACGACCCCGCCCTCGACGCTCTGGTGGGCTTCTTCGTCAACACCCTGGTGCTACGGGTCGACATCGGCGGTGACCCGACCGTTGCCGAGCTCCTAGCGCAGGTGCGCACGCGCAGCCTGGCCGCCTACGAGCATCAGGACGTACCCTTTGAAGCGGTGGTCGAGCGAATTAACCCCACTCGATCGCTCAACCACCATCCGCTGGTCCAGGTGATGCTGGCCTGGCGGAACCTGCCCGGGGAGACCAGCGAAGACATTGCGCTGGCGTTGGGGGACCTGCAGGTCACTCAGCTGCCGCTGGACACTCACACCGCCCGGGTAGACCTCGCATTCTCGTTGACGGAACGCTGGACCCACGCCGGTGACCCGACCGGGGTGTTCGGTATGGCTGAATTCCGCACCGACGTCTTCGATGCCGCGAGCATCGAGACGTTGGTCCAACGGCTCGAGCGGGTGTTGGTGGCCATGACCGCCGACCCGGCCCGGCGGGTGTCGTCAATTGATGTTCTCGACTCTGCCGAGCGTGCGCGCCTCGACACGGTAGGCAACAGAGCGGTGCTCACCCAGCGCGTCCCTGACGTGTCGGTTCCGGCGCTGTTCGCCGCGCAGGTCGATCGTGCCCCGCAGGCCGTCGCGCTGACCGCCGGTGATGTGTCGATGACCTACCAGGAGCTCGAGGACTCGGCAAACCGATACGCACACCTACTGTCCAGCCGCGGTGTCACTGCCGGTGACTGCGTCGCGCTGCTACTGGACCGCTCGGCTGGCGCCGTCGTCGTCATGCTGGCGGCGCTCAAAGTCGGGGCGGCATACCTCGCAATTGATCCCGCACTGCCGGAGGCCCGCGTCGAGTTCATGCTCGCCGATGCCAAGCCGGTCGCAGTCGTGACCACCGCCGCGCTGCGGTCGCGCCTGCAGCTCAACGATATCGCGGTCATCGACATCGATGATCCCGCCCTCGGCGACCAGCCTAGTGCCCCACTCCCGGCGCCGGACCCGGACAATATCGCGTACCTCATCTACACGTCGGGCACGACCGGCACCCCGAAAGGTGTTGCGCTGTCACACCGCAACCTGGCCCACCTTGCGGACTCGGCGCACCCGGATTTGCCGGCCGATCAGGTGTGGACGCAGTGCCATTCGTATGCCTTCGACTTCTCGGTCTGGGAGATCTGGGCTGCACTGCTCGGTGGTGGACGGCTGCTGGTGGTGCCTGACGCGGTGGTCCGTTCACCGGACGACTTCCACGAACTGCTGGTCGCCGAACACATCAACGTGCTCACCCAAACCCCCTCGGCGGTGGCCGCGCTGCGCCCGCAGGGGTTGGAGTCGGTGGCGCTGCTGCTCGGCGGCGAGGCCTGCCCGCCAGAGGTGGTGGAGCAGTGGGCGCCGGGCAGGATCGTCATCAACGCGTACGGCCCCACCGAGGTGACGGTGTATGCGTCGATGAGCGTGCCGCTGACGGTGGGGGCCGACGTGCCGATCGGCGCGCCGCCCCCAACCGTCGCGTTGTTCGTCCTCGATGAGCGGCTACAACCGGTGCCGGCCGGCGTGATCGGTGAGTTGTATGTGGCCGGGCGCGGCGTGGGCGTCGGATACATCGGTCGGACCGGTTTGACCGCTTCCCGATTCGTGCCCTGTCCGTTCGGCGAGCCGGGGAAGCGCATGTATCGCACTGGCGACATGGTGCGATGGCGTGCCGACGGTCAGTTGCAATACCTCGGGCGCGCGGATGAACAGGTCAAGATTCGTGGTTACCGCATCGAGCCCGGCGAGATTCAGGCCGTGCTCGCGGGGCTCGACGGGGTCGAGCAGGCGGTGGTGATCGCCCGTGAGGATCGTGTCGGTGACCCGCGGCTGGTCGGCTACTTCACCGGCACCGCGGATCCGGTCAAGATCAGGGTCGCGCTGGCCGAGAAGCTGCCGGCCTACATGGTTCCGGTGGCGGTGCTGGAATTGTCAGCGCTGCCGCTCACGGTCAGCGGCAAGCTGGACCGGCGGGCATTACCGGCGCCGGACTACCAGGACACGGAAAACTACCGTGCGCCAAGCACACCCACCGAGGAGATCCTGGCAGGAATCTTCGCCCAGGTGCTGGGCACCGACCGGGTCGGGGTGGACGACTCGTTCTTCGACCTGGGTGGGGATTCACTATCGGCGATGCGACTGGTCGCGGCGATCAACAACAGCCTCGGATCCCGCCTCGGGGTGCGCGCGCTGTTCGAGACGCCCACGGTTGCCCAGCTGGCACTCCGGGTCACCGGGGACGAAACTCCCTCCGAGCCATTAGTTGCCGGTCCACGGCCTGACGTTGTTCCGCTCTCGTTCGCCCAGAACAGGTTGTGGATCGTCGACCAACTCCAGGGGCCGTCTCCGATCTACAACCTCCCGGTCGCGTTGCGGCTGCGGGGAAAGCTGGACGCCGACGCGTTGGGTGCTGCCCTGGCCGACGTGGTGGACCGCCAGGAGAGCTTGCGCACGCGGTTCCCGGCTGCCGAAGGCGTACCCCAGCAGCTCGTGGTGTCCACTGATGTCGCGGACTTCGGCTGGGCCGTCATCGATGCGACCGCCTGGTCGGATGCCGAATTGATGGAAGCAATCGACACCACAGCGCGTTACACATTTGACCTTGCGACCGAAATCCCTTTGCAGGCAAAGCTATTCCGCGTCGCCGGTGATGAGCACGTACTGGCGGCCGTGGTGCACCACATCGCTGCCGATGGCTGGTCCATCGCACCATTGGTGCGTGATCTTGGCGTCGCCTACGCCTGCCGGTCGGCCGGTGAGGCTCCCGGGTGGGCCGATCCGGCGGTGCAGTACGGCGACTACACGCTGTGGCAGCGTGCGCGGTTGGGCGATCTGGCCGACGCCGACAGCCGCATTTCCGCGGAACTGGCCTACTGGGAAGACGCTTTGGCCGGGATGCCCGAGCAGTTGCAACTGCCCACGGACCGGCCCTACCCGTTGGTCGCCGACTACCGCGGCGCCTGGCTGGAGGTTCAGTGGTCGGCCGAGTTGCAGCAGCAGGTCGCTCGGGTGGCCCGCGAGCACAACGCGACTAGTTTCATGGTTATTCAGACCGCCTTGGCGGTGTTGCTGTCCAACCTGAGCGCCAACAGCGATGTGGCGGTGGGCTTCCCGATCGCGGGCCGGGGTGACACCTCCCTCGAGGAGCTCGTCGGTTTCTTCGTCAACACTTTGGTGTTGCGCGTCGACCTAACCGGAAATCCGTCCTTCGCCGATCTGCTGGCCCAGGTGCGCCGGCGCAGCCTGGCCGCCTATGAACACCAGGATGTTCCCTTCGAGGTGCTGGTCGAGCGGCTTAAACCGACTCGCAGCATGGCTCATCACCCGCTGGTTCAAGTGGTGCTGGCCTGGCAGAACTTCGGCTGGCAGGCCGGCGACGCCGCGGGGCTGTCCCTGGGAGAACTGCAGGTCGAGCCGATGGCCGTAGATACCCAGACGGCTCGCATGGACATCACCGTCAATCTGGCCGAACGCTGGAACGAGGCAGGTGACCCAGCCGGGATCGGCGGGGGCGTCGAATTCCGCACCGACGTATTCGACGTCAGCAGCATCCAAGATCTGGTCGACCGCCTGCATCGGGTGTTGGTGGAGATGACCGCCGACCCGACTCAGCGGATGTCGGCGCTGGACGTGCTGGATTCCGCCGAGCATGCCTTTTTGGATCACGTAGGCAACCGCGCGGCACTGACCCAGCCG
>SYAA01000352.1 GCA_005789055.1 Actinomycetota bacterium | reverse complement strand
GGAGGGGCCATGTCAGCAGACCTGCCCAATATCGAACTCCTGCGCGCGCTCGAACCGGTCGCGGAGAAGCTCATCAATCGCCATCTGTCGATGACCAAGGACTGGAACCCGCACGACTACATTCCCTGGTCGGACGGCAAGAACTATTACGCCCTCGGCGGCCAGGACTGGGATCCCGACCAGGCCAAGCTCTCCGAGGTGGCCCGAGTCGCGATGGTGCAGAATCTGCTGACCGAGGACAACCTGCCGGCGTATCACCGCGAGATCGCCATGAACTTCTCGATGGACAGTGCATGGGGGTTCTGGGTCAACCGGTGGACCGCCGAGGAGAACCGCCACGGCATCTCGATCCGCGACTACCTGGTGGTTACCCGCAACTGCGACCCGGTAGAACTCGAGGAGTTGCGGATGGAACAGATGACCCGGGGGTTCAGCCCGGGCCAGAATGCCCAGGGCGACCTGTTCGCCGAGAGCCTGTTCGACGCGGTGATGTACGTCAGCTTCCAGGAACTGGCGACCCGCGTCTCGCACCGAAACACCGGCAAGGCATGCAACGATCCGGTGGCCGAGCAACTTCTGGCGCGGATCTCCAACGACGAGAACCTGCACATGATCTTCTACCGCGACGTCAGCGCCGCCGGATTGGACATCGCCCCCAACCAGGCGATCAAGTCGGTGCACCGGATCCTGCACAACTTCAAAATGCCCGGGTACACCGTTCCGGAGTTCCGCCGAAAGGCCGTAATCATCGCCACCGGCGGGGTGTATGACCCGCGGATCCACCTCGAGGACGTGGTGATGCCGATACTCAAGAAGTGGCGGATCTTCGAGCGCGACGACTTCACCGGAGAGGGCGCCCGGATGCGCGACGAACTCGGCACGTTGATCGAGGACCTCGAGCAGACCTGCGTGAAGTTCGAAGAAGCTAAGGTGCGCAAGCTGGACCGGGACGCGAAGCTGGCGGAGAAGCGGGCCGCCAAGTCCGTACTGGCCGGCGCCGCGCCCTAGTCGGCGCATGATGAATGCTGCCGCCACGGCGCCGGCTGCCGCCGGGCTGCGGATCGGTTCGCTGTCGCTGCGCAGCCCGGTAGTCCTGGCACCCATGGCCGGGGTCACCAACGTCGCGTTTCGAACCCTGTGCCGCGAACTCGAGGAGCAACGGGCCGGCACGGTCAGCGGGCTCTATGTCTGCGAGATGGTCACCGCGCGCGCGTTAGTCGAACGCCATCCCGTCACCATGCACATGACGACGTTCTCCCCCGACGAGTCGCCTCGATCACTACAGCTGTACGCCGTCGATCCGGCGAACACCTACGAGGCGGTCAGGATGATCGCCGAGGACGGCCTCGCCGACCACGTCGACATGAACTTCGGCTGCCCGGTGCCCAAGGTGACCCGCCGCGGCGGCGGAGCCGCCCTGCCCTACAAACGCCGACTGTTCGCCCAGATCGTCGCCGCCGCCGTACGAGCAACCGCGGGAACCTCGATCCCGGTGACGGTCAAGTTCCGGGTGGGCATTGACGAGGCGCACCACACCCACCTCGATGCCGGCCGGATCGCCGAGCAGGAGGGTGCAGCGGCGGTGGCCCTGCATGCTCGGACTGCGGCTCAGCGCTACTCAGGATCGGCGGATTGGAATCGGATAGGCGAACTCAAAGCGGCCGTCACCTCGATCCCGGTGCTGGGCAACGGCGACATCTTCGAGGCCGCGGACGCCGGCACGATGATGGCCGCCACCGGTTGCGACGGCGTCGTCATCGGCCGGGGATGCCTGGGCCGGCCGTGGCTGTTCGCCGAGTTGTCCGCGGCGTTCACCGGCGCTCCGGCACCGACGCCGCCCACCCTGGGAGAGGTCGCCGACATCATCCGCCGCCACGGCGCGTTGCTGGCCGCACATTTCGGTGAGGACAAGGGCATGCGCGACATCCGTAAGCACGTCGCCTGGTACCTGCACGGCTTCCCGGCCGGGTCGGACCTGCGGCGGTCGTTGGCGCTGGTCAGCACGCTGGATGGACTCGATCTGCTGCTGGGCCAACTGGATCGCTCGGTCGCGTTTCCGGCTGCCGCGGGCGGTCCCCGCGGACGGCAGGGCTCGGCCGCTGCGGTCGCTCTGCCGCAGGGATGGCTCGACGACCCCGACGATCCCACGGTGCCGGTCGGCGCCGACGTCATGAACTCCGGTGGCTGAGCCACCTGCCGGACCCCGGGATGGTCACGAATAAGACGATGACCTCGCACTCTCTCAGGTTCAGTTAGTACGATGGTGCTTCTGTTGTGAATCTGGGTCGTCGGGGGTTCCCCGGGGTCTACGGATTGGCAACCCGGATGCCGGGGGATCCCGCATCGCGGTTGCGGAACGCACTGGCGCGTTCGCGACACCCTGAAAGCCGGAGGCTGCCTGGAATATGAGTGACGGCGAGAACGCCACTCCGGGCCGCCCTGGCGACGCGGCCGTCCCCGGCACGTCCGGACACCACACCGAAGGCATCGCGGTTGCCGATGTGCTCGCCAAAGTCACCGGCAGCAGTCGCCTCGCCCCGGTCACCCGGCACCGTGCACATACCCCGGGCGCACATACCCCGGGCGCACATCCCCCGGGCGCACATCCCCCGGGCGCCGGCGCCGACGCCACCGTCCCGATCTCGGTGTCGGCACGCGCACGCAGCCGCCGCCGACGCCCGGCGTTGCTGGCCGCCCGGTCGGCGGCCGTGCTCATCGCGGTGTCGACGTTGGCCGTCACCGGTGCGGCATGGCAGTGGCAGAGCGCGAAAAACAGCCTGCTGAACACCATCGCGGCACTGGACCCGAACTCCAGTGACATCCGCGACCGCAATGCCCAGAACGGCGACGAAAACTTCTTGATCATCGGCGTCGACAGCCGGATCGGCGCGAACGGAGAGATCGGGGCAGGCGATACCAGCATCGCCGAGGGGGCCCGTTCCGACACCATCATGTTGGTCAACATCCCCGCCAATCGCAGTCGTGTGGTGGCTGTCTCCTTCCCCCGCGACCTGGGGATCACACCGATCAACTGCCAGGCATGGGATCCCGAAACCGGCAGATACGGACCGGTGTACGACAGGAACACCGGCGAGTGGAGCGACAACGAGCGGCTCACTACCAGCAAGCTCAACTCGGCCTATGCCCTCGGTGGCCCCAAGTGTCTGGTCAAGGCGATCCAGAAGATCTCCGGACTTGCCATCAACCGTTTCATGGCTGTCGATTTCGCCGGTTTCTCCGCGATGGTCGACGCCCTCGGTGGGGTCGAGGTGTGCACCACCACACCTTTGGAGGACACCGAATTGGGCACCGTGCTGGCCACCGCCGGCCGTCAGAAACTCGACGGCCCCACTGCCCTGAACTATGTCCGCGCGCGATCGATCACCACCGAGGACAACGGTGACTACGGTCGCATCAAACGCCAGCAACTATTCCTGTCCTCGCTGTTGCGGTCGATGATCTCCACCGAGACACTCTTCGACGTCAGCAGGCTCAACGAGGTGGTCAACACTTTCATCGACGACAGCTTCGTCGACAACATCCAAACCCGGGACCTGGTGCGGCTTGGTCAGTCACTGCAGGGAATGAACGCCGGACGCATCACCTTCGTCACGGTTCCCACCACCGGACTCGCCGACGAAGAGGGCAACGAGCAGCCCCGCACTGAGGACATTCAGGCTCTCTTCGATGCGATCATCGAGGATGAGCCATTGCCCGGGGAAAATGACAACAACGAGACCTTGAGTCCGCTGACCGTCGCGACGATGGCGACCCAGATCACGACCAGCCCGACCACCACGACCACGTCCCCATCGCCGACCGAGTCCGGGTACCCGACATCAACGACCGCGCCGGACTCCGCCGCTGACAGCACCGAACCGACCGTGACCGAGGAGGTCACCGAAACCACCGTGACCGAGGAGGTCAAGACGGTGGCGGCCGAACCACGCGACGTCACGGTGCAGGTCGGCAACGCCACCGAAATCTATGGTTTGGCCACCGCGACCTCCGGCGAACTCGACCTGTACGGCTTCAACGTGCTCGAACCCGACTACTCCTGGGACTACGGTTCGGTCACCGAGACCAGCGTCTTCTACTCCCTGGGCAACGAGCAGGCCGCCGCCACCGTGGCCGCGACCCTGCCGGGCGCCCGCATCGAGCGGATCAGCGGTCTCGGCGAAACAGTGATGGTGGTGCTCGCGCCGGATTTCGCCGATCTGCGGTACCCGCAAGCCAGTGGAACGCCGCTGACTGTCTCGGTCACCCACGCCGGTAGCAGCACGCCCACGAAACTTCCGGCGGATCTGATTGTGACCAACGGCGCCGACGTCACCTGCGAGTAGCTGGCATTCACCCGGCGTTCAGTTTGGTCAGGCCGCGGATCGGACCCGTGGGACGTAGGCTTAACCGATGAGGATCGCGTACCACGAGCAACTGGATGCGCTGACCCGCCAGCTTGCCGAGATGTGCCGGATGGCGGGTATCGCGATGGAGCGCGCGACCCAGGCCCTGCTGCAGGCGGACTTAGCGCTCGCCGAGCAGGTGATCGGCGATCACGAGAACATCATCGCCGCCAGCGCCCGGGCCGAGGAGGCCGCCTTCGTGCTGCTGGCGCTGCAGGCCCCGGTGGCCGGGGACCTGCGGGCCATCGTCGGCTCCATCCAGATCGTCGCGGACGTCGAACGCATGGGAGCACTGGCCCTGCATGTCGCCAAGATCGCACGTCGGCGCCATCCCCGGCACGCCCTACCCGAAGAGGTCAACGGCTACTTCGCCGAGATGGGCCGGATCGCCGTCGAACTGGGCAACAGCGCGCGCGAAGTCCTGTTGTCCCGCGATCCGGACCAGGCGCGGCTGATCCGCGAAGAAGACGACGCCATGGACGATCTGCATCGCCACCTGTTCAGCGTGATGATGGACCGGGAGTGGAAACACGGCGTCGCCGCCGCGGTGGACGTCACGTTGCTCGGGCGTTTCTACGAACGCTTCGCCGACCACGCGGTCGAGATCTCGCGGCGGGTCATCTTCCAGGTCACCGGCCGGCTGCCCGAGGAAGAAGACGTCGCGACCTACTAGCCGCCGTCAGCCGAACCGGCCGGAGATGTAATCCTCGGTCGATTTCTGACTGGGGTTGGAGAAGATCTTTCCGGTTTCGTCGAACTCGACAAGCCGGCCAGGCCTCCCGGTTGCCTCAAGATTGAAGAACGCTGTGTGATCGCTCACCCGGGCCGCCTGCTGCATGTTGTGAGTGACGATGACGATGG
>SYAA01000351.1 GCA_005789055.1 Actinomycetota bacterium | reverse complement strand
GCGGACGATCTTGCGCTCGGTCTCGGCGTCGTTGTGCGTGGCGTGCGCGCTACCAAGGCGGTTCATGATTCGGGGGTGAGCTGCCAGGATGTCGTCGATCGCATCCTCCGGCAGCGCGAACAGCAACGCATCGGCGCGGCGGAACAGCGCGTCGTGGCTGGCAAAAGGACGTTCCCGGGCGAGTTCGGCCGCCAGCGTGAGGCTGTTGGCGCATCCGTAGAGCGCGTGAACTGCTCGACGAGTCGGCAGGTCGTTGAAGGCCTCAATCCCGATGCCCTGGTGCAGCAACACAGGAGCCATCATGAAAAACAGATGCCACAACAGCGTTACCGTGCGTTACGGCCAGGAAAACTCTCACCCGCCGGCATACCCGCGCGGTGGGGACGGGGCGGTGGGACAGGGTGGCGGGGAAGGGGTTTAGTGCCCTTCGGCCGCGAACCGAACTCGGGACCGTTCGATCTCGGCCTCCGCCGCGGCGCGCCCCACAAAATCGGCGCCCTCGACGTACTTACCCGGCTCGAGATCCTTGTAGTGGATGAAGAAGTGCTTGATTGTGTCGAGTTCGTGGCTGGGCACATCGGCGAGGTCAGTGATGTGATCCCAGCGGTGGTCACCGGCTGGAACGCAGATCACCTTGTCGTCGCCGCCGGCGTCGTCGACCATCTGAAACATCCCGACCGCGCGGGCGAGGACGATGACACCGGGATGCACTGATTCGGGCAGCAGGACCAGCGCATCGAGTGGATCGCCGTCCTCGCCGAGGGTGTCTTCGATGTAGCCGTAGTCGGCCGGATACCCCATCGGTGTGTACAGGTAGCGGTCCAGGCGCAATCTGCCGGTTTTGTGGTCGATCTCGTACTTGTTGCGCTGGCCTTTCGGGATCTCGATCGTGACATCGAAGTGCACCGTCCGACTCCTCCCTGGCTCTGGCCGCCAGTCGGCGACGCGGCACCACAGTACGCAGCGATACCCTTTTTCACGGGTTCATTGGGCACAATGGTCCTTGGGCGCGATGGTTCATCGGGCACGAAGGTCTATTGGGCGCGAAGGTTCATCGGGCAGAGGGAACTCCGAACGGGGCGCCCTTCCCGGACGCAGTATCAGGAGGGTCATGGTCCGCACACCGGCGCGCGGCACCAGTGTGGTGCTGGCGGCCGCGGTGATCGCACTGGTCGCCGTGGTAGTCGCCGCTGCGGCGCTACTGGGCTCCGGAGGCAAAAGCAACGCTCAGGTCCCCGCGCCGCGGCAACTCGTCAGCGCGAACCCGGCCGTGGTGAGTGTCCCCGACTCGGCGGCCGTGCCGACCACCCAGGGCTTGACGGCCACGCTGGCCGCCGCCGTCGCCGATCCCAACCTCGGCACCCTCAGCGGCCGCATCACCGACGCCAAGACCGGGCAGCAGCTGTGGGAGCAGCGTGCCGGGGTTCCGATGCTGCCGGCGTCGACCAACAAAGTGCTGACGACGGCAGCCGCCCTTCTCACGCTCGATCGCGATACCCGCATCACCACGACGGTCCAGGCCGCCGATCAGAGCCGGATGCCCGGCGTGGTCGTGCTCGTGGGAGGCGGCGACCCGACGCTGTCGGCTGCCGCGCCCGGCGTGCCAACCTGGTACCGCGGCGCGGCCAGGATCGCCGACCTGGCCGATCAGGTTCGCACAAGCGGTATCACGGCGACCGCGGTGCAGGTGGACACCTCGCTGTTCACTGGCCCCGATATGGCACCCGGCTGGGATCCCGCGGATATCTGGGGCGGCGACATCGCGCCCATCCAATCGGTGATGCTCGATGCCGGAAGGATTCAGCCGTCCACGCTTGAATCCCGGCGGTCAGCGACGCCGGCACTCGATGCCGGCCGTGCGCTCGCGGCAGCCCTCGGCATCGACCCGGCCCGGGTCACCTTCGCGCCCGGCCCGGCCGGCGGCAGGCAACTGGCATCGGTGCAGTCCGCTCCGCTGATGGAACGGCTGCTGGAAATGATGAACACCTCAGACAACGTGATGGCCGAGACCATCGGCCGCGAAGTGGCGAAGGCGACCGGCCGGCCGCTGAGCTTCGCCGGCGCCGTCGATGCCGTGGTGGCCACACTGGCGTCGGCGAACATCGATATGGCCGGAGCATCGCTGGTGGACTCCAGCGGTCTGTCGGTGGCCAACCTGCTGACCGCCAAGACTCTCGACGAGGTGGTGAACGCGGCCGCCGGTCCCGACCAACCGGTACTTCGGCCGATGGTCGACCTGCTACCGATCGCCGCGGGAAGCGGCACCCTGTCGAACCGTTTCGTCGGTGGTGATCCGGTGACATCCCCGGCGGGCTGGCTGCGCGCCAAGACCGGGTCACTGACGAAAATCAACTCGTTGGCCGGGATCGTCACCGATATCAATGACCGGGTGCTGACCTTCGCATTCATTTCCAACAACGCCGGGATCGAGGGACGAACCGCCATAGATGCGCTGGCTGGCCTGCTGCGCACCTGCGGCTGTGGATCATGAGTCTGCTCGACCGGCCCACCGAGTTGACCGTCGGGAAAGCAGTCGACTGGCGATTCGCTGCAACGGTGGGAGCCCGGCTTGCTCGTCCCGGTCCGCCTGCCACCGACTACACCCGCCGGCAGGTGATCGCCGACCTGTCGGAATTCTCCCGCGTTGCCGAAGAACCCGTCCGTGATGTGACCGGACTGCTCTGTGAGGGGCCGGTAGCCGAGGCCCGCGTCGTCAACAGAGAGGAGTGGATTCACGCGGCGTCGGACTCCATGCGGGTGATGACCGGTGGTGCCACCGCGGCGGTCAATGCGATGGCCGGTCGTCTCGCCGGCGCGCAGACCGGCGCGGTGTTGGCGTTCGTCTCCACGGGCATCCTGGGTCAGTACGACCCTTTCGGTGGTGACGATGGCGGTTGTCTGCTTCTGGTCTATCCCAACGTGATCTCGGCCGAACAGCAACTTCGGTTGGTGCCCAGAGACTTTCGGCTGTGGGTGTGCCTGCACGAGGTCACCCATCGAGTGCAGTTCACCGCCAATCCATGGCTGGCTCAATACATGTCGCGCGCGCTGGCAGTGATCACCTCCGACGGTGGCGAGGATGTCGGACGAGTCCTGGGCCGACTTGCTGATTTCGTCAAGGACCGTCGCCACGGGACAGGCGACGCCGGTGCTGGCAGCGACGGCATCATCGGGCTGCTGCGCGCGGTGCAGTCCGAACCGCAACGTGCGGCGCTTGATCGGCTGCTGGTGCTCGGCACCTTGCTCGAAGGGCACGCCGATCATGTGATGGACGCCGTCGGACCCGCTGTGGTGCCAACCGTTCAACTCATCCGCCGGCGCTTCGATGACCGCCGACACCGCACGCAGCCGCCGCTGCAACGGGTGTTGCGCGCACTGCTCGGAGTGGACGCGAAGCTCAGTCAGTACACCCGCGGCAAAGCCTTTGTCGACCACGTGGTCGACCGGGTCGGGATGGCACGTTTCAATGCGGTCTGGACTGCTGCGCACACCCTGCCGCTACCCGACGAGATCGAAAATCCGCAGCGGTGGATCGACCGGGTGCTGTAGCCGGGCTGCGCACGACGCTGGCCGGGTTCGCCGCGACCTGGCTTGCTGACGCGCCCCTCTGGTGCGTGGCACTGTCCGGTGGCCCCGACTCGCTGGCGCTGACCGCCGCCGCGGCTGCGACCCTGCCCACCACAGCTCTGATCGTCGACCACGGACTCCAGCCCGACTCCGACCTGGTGGCCGCAGCAGCCGCCGAACAGGCCAGGGCGCTCGGCTGCGTACGGGCTGAGGTCCTGCGCGTGCAGGTAGGGCATGCCGGAGGTCCGGAGGCGGCCGCCCGGACCGCCCGGTACCGCGCACTCGATGGCGCCCGGCAAGGCGCACCGGTGCTGCTCGGACATACCTTGGACGACCAGGCCGAGACCGTGTTGATGGGGCTGGGCCGGGGTTCAGGTGCCCGGTCGATCGCCGGTATGCGGCCCAGTGACCCGCCGTGGTACCGGCCGCTGCTGGGGCACCGTCGCGCACTTACCCGTGCCGCCTGCGCCGAACTCGGACTCACCGCCTGGGATGACCCGCACAACAGCGATCCCCGGTTCACCCGGGTGCGGCTGCGCACCGAGGTGCTGCCGCTGCTCGAACAGGTACTGGGCGGCGGGGTGGCCGAAGCGCTGGTCCGGACCGCCTCGGCGCTGCGCGAGGACACCGACGCACTCGATGGACTGGCTGCTGATGAACTACCGGCGGCCCGGGTCGGCGATGACCTGGATGCCACCGCCGTCGAGGGGCTGCCCGCGGCCCTGCGGCGCCGGGTGATCCGCGCCTGGTTGCTCGCCGGCGGCGCGAGCGGGCTCACCGACCCTCAAATCAAGGCCGTGGACGCGGTGGTGGTCGCCTGGCGCGGCCAGGGGCCGGTGGCGGTCAGCTCGGACCTGCCGTACACCAGATTGTTGGTGCAGCGGCGCGGCGCTCTCCTGACCCTACGTCGCGAACCGGTCTGATTGTTCCTATCCGCACCCGGCATGGCACGCTGTGGGCGTGTCAGCGCACGAGCTGTATGCCGGGGACATCAAGTCGGTGTTGGTCTCCGAGGAGCGGATTGCGGCCCGGACCGTCGAACTCGGCGCCCAGGTCGGCCGCGACTACGCCGAGGTGCTCACCGATCAGGATCTGCTGTTGGTGACGGTGCTCAAGGGCGCGGTGATGTTCGTCACCGACCTGGCGCGCGCGATCCCGCTGCCCACCCAGTTGGAGTTCATGGCGGTGAGCTCCTACGGATCAGCGACATCGTCCTCGGGCGTGGTTCGCATCCTCAAAGACCTCGACCGCGACATCGCCGACCGAGACGTGCTGATCGTGGAAGATATCGTCGACTCCGGATTGACGCTGTCCTGGTTGCTACGCAACCTGGCCACCCGCCATCCCCGGTCACTGCGGGTGTGCACCCTGCTGCGCAAACCCGACGCGGTGCGCGACAATCTCGAGATCGCCTATATCGGCTTCGACATTCCCAATGAATTCGTCGTCGGATATGGACTGGATTACGCGGAGCGCTACCGCGACCTGCCCTATATCGGCACCCTTGACCCAAAGGTCTATCAGCACTGATCGTCAGCGGGCCCTGATTGTCAATGGACCCTGATTGTCAACGGGGGCTGGGGAATTCGTTTCCCCACATCTGTCGGTGAGGTCAACTCCCACTGGTTAGTTCAATTCCCAGACCGCGGTGACCGAGAAGCTCACAGTCTGCTCGCCCGGCTCCAGTGGCACCGGGGCCGCCATCGCTTCGGCCCGCGGCATCGGAACTGCCACCGGCGGCCCGCTGCCGGGTGCCTCAGAGATCGAGATGACACTCCCCAGAGACAGACCAGACAACTCCGCATACTGCTGCGCCCGGTTCTTGGCGTCGGCGAAGGCCTCGGCGCGAGCATCGCTGACGAGTGTCGAGTCGTTCTCGATGGAGAAAGTGACCGAGTTGATGCGAGTGGCGTCGCCGCCGGCATCGACGATCGCGGCAAGCCGGTCCGGGGCGGCGTCGAGGTCGCGAATCCTGACCTGGATCGTGTTCCCGGCCCGGTATCCGGTGACGACGGAATTCTCGCCGTACTGCGGTTGCAGGTTGACCCCGGTGGTGCTGATGTCCTTGGCGTCGGTCCCATCCGCTGTCAGGGCCTCGATCACCGTTCGCTGGCGATCACTCGACTGGTTCATCGCGGCCGTCGCGTCGGGGGCCACCACCTCGATGCCTACGTCGGCTGTCAGGGTGTCGGGCGCACCTCGCACCTCGCCCGAGCCCACCACGGTGACCTGACGCGGACTCGTCGCGACCGGCCCGGCGTTCGAGTCACACCCGGTGAGGCCCGCGGCGACTGTCGCCGCCACGACACCAGCAACCATGGCTGCCGTGCGCCGGCGCGTAATTGTGAGGGTGGCCATGATTCACCGTAGCGCGCCTCCGCGACTGTTTCGCCAACAGCTAATTCATGCCCACTCGACGTCTGCGAGAAACGCCAGCAGTTCGGTGGTGACCTCCTCGGGCCGCTCCTGCTGAATCCAGTGCCCGGCACCGTCGAGCAGCACCTGCCGGTATG
>SYAA01000350.1 GCA_005789055.1 Actinomycetota bacterium | reverse complement strand
CGATGATGTCGGAGCGTTCGACGAGGTCCAGGAAAAGTTCACGACCACGGGCCTCGCGCAGGTTGAGCGTGACCGCCGTCTGGTTGCGGGCGTGCACGGTCCAGAAGACGTGATGCCCGTCGACTTCGGCCTGGCCCCAGATACGACTGGGATCGGGTGTGTCGGGCGGCTCGATCTTGATGACCTCGGCACCCATATCGCCGAGCAGACGGGCGCCGAACGGCCCGGAGATCAGGGTGCCGACCTCGAGCACCCGAATGCCGTCGAGGGCGCCGGGTCCATTCATCGGCCGGTCCGTGAAAAATCATGCCGGTCAAGCCAATCGGTGATGATACCGACGGCCTGCTTCAGCGTCTCGCGTTGATCGGGCCCCGCGTAGTAGTGATTGGCGCCCGGGATCTCGTGCATCTCCTTGTCAGGATTTCCGATGGCCTCGAACAGCCGCCGAGTGTGGCTCGGTGTGCAGGCATCATCGGCGAGGTTACCGATCACCAGAGTCGGCACCGCGACATCGCGCGCACATGCCACTCCATCGCCGCGGGCGTCGTCGTAACTCCACTGCGACAGCCAACTGCGGAGCGAGCAGAATCGTGCCAGGCCGATCGGCGAGTCGTTGACGACCCGCGGGTCACCGAGGTAGCAGGTTCCGGTTTCGCGGTCATTGGGGTCGACGGCCGGATCCAGCCAGCGCGGATCAGCCATGGTGCCGTGCACGACGAAGCAGAACTCCTCGTCGCTGCGACCGGATGCGGTCAGTTCGGCGAGCTTCTCCTTGACCCACATGGTGATTCGGCGGTTGCGGTCGATCTGAGCCTGCCGGTAGCGCTGGAGGAACTCGGCTGTGTAGGGCGGCTGGTTGGGGTTGTCCGGGTTGTAGAGGTCGAGTTCAGGATCGCGCCGGGTGGGGTCGGACTCGTCGAGGATCGACGCGTCGAGCCACTCGGTGAGCGTGCCGTGACGGCTGATGTGTGCGGCGAGCAGCATGATGCCGTCGGCGGGGATCAACCCGAGGGTCGTCAGGTCGGGGCCGTCGCCGGACGGACTGGCAGTGATGGTCGGGAACTGGGCCTGCTGCTGATAGAACAGCGATAACGACCCGCCGCCACTCCAGCCGGCCAGCACCACCGTGGAGTAGCCCAGGCGGTTGCGGGCGTCTTTGATGACTTCGCCAAGATCCTGAACCACCTTTTCCATCAGCAGTGCGGAGTCGCTGCCGCGGAACCGGCTGCCGGCGTAGATGACGTGATGACCGGCGCGAGCCAGGGCGGTGACCATCGGCAGGTAACCGCCACCGGCGGCGGACGGATGCATAAACACCAGCACGGTGTTTCCTGTCGCCGGCCCGGCGGCTCCGGTGTCGGCCGGGTTGTCCGGTTTGAGCAGATAGCACTCCAGCGCCACCACCTCGGCCAGCCCGCCGTAGACGTCGCGGACGCCTGAATCGTTGCGGTAGGCAACCAGATACGGAATTCGCTCGTAGGGGTATGTCGTCGCGTCGTCTGTGGTCACGAGTGCTGCGCGAGGTCGTGAGCCAGCACCTCGGTCGACGGCACCAGTCGCTGCCGGGTATCGACGGCGATCACCTTCCAGTCGATGGTGGAGAAGTCGTCGAACTTGCGCCGGGCGTGTTCGCGGGCTTTTTCCGGAGCGCCGTGGTGCACGCCCTGTGGGGCGTGGCTGATGAGTCCCGACGGCATCGGGATGCCGTAGAGCGAGCCGCCGTGGAAGAACGCGATCTCGTCGAAGTCGACGTTGCGGTGGTACCACGGGGTGCGTTCGGTACCCGGCACGCCTTCGGCCGGCTTGGGCAAGAAGTTGCACACGTACACCCCGGTCGCCTCCATGAACAGGTGCACCATGGGCGGCAGGTGCACGCTGTTGGACATCACGACGTGGTAGTCCTCGATGTTGAAGGTGAAGGGGAAGTTGTCGCCCTGCCACCCCTCGACGTCGAGCGGATTGTGCTCATAGATCAGTGACGTCGTCTCGACGCCGTCGACTCCGCGGTGCATCAACCGCACCTCGTATTCGGTGCGGTCGTCGTCGTCGACGGGTTCCGGCTCGGGGATGGTGGCCAGTGACGGATCGAAGGGCCAGTGCCGGCCCAGCGGACCGGGTGGGGGAGTGCGGAAGTCGTCGGTGGCCTCGATCATCAGCCAGGTGCTTTCGCTCGATTTGTTCGGCACCTGGCGCCACGTGCACGCCTTGGGCAGGTAGATCCAGTCCCCGGTGCGGTAGTCCAGCGGACCGAATTCGGTTTCCAGTCGCCCGGATCCCTGGTGGACGAAGCACAGCAGGTCGCCGTCGATGTAGCGGACATGGAAGGGCATGGCCTCGGCCCGACGACTCAGCGAGATTCGGCAGTCCGGGTTGGAGAACAGCAGCATCGGGGCGCCCGACGCGTCGGTGGCGTCGCCGGGTTTGAGCTGATCTGCCAGCACGTCCACCGGCCGCAGGGGGCCGACCGCCCGGAACCGGGTCGGGTCGTGTCGCCGGTACATGCTGGCGGTGCGCCCGGTGAACCCACCGCGGCCCAGTTCGTCGTCCTTGAGCCCGTTCAGATCGGCGTGCAGACGCCGCGGCGTGGTGCCTTTGCGCAGGTGAACGAAGGATTCCATGGGCACTCCCGGGGTCGGTCAGCAGGAAAACTGAAGCCGACTTTAGTTTTTGGCGCGAT
>SYAA01000044.1 GCA_005789055.1 Actinomycetota bacterium | reverse complement strand
GCGTCGGCGATCAGATGAGCCACTACAACGTCAACGGCGGTGTGCCGAAGACTCTGATCCAACATCTCATCCGGTGGGTCATCGCCTCCGGTGAGTTCGATGCCGAGGTCGGCGAGACGTTGCGGTCGGTGCTCGACACCGAGATCACCCCGGAGTTGGTGCCGGCGGGCGAGGGCGAGCAGATCCAGAGCAGCGAGGCGAAGGTCGGCCCGTACCCGCTACAGGACTTCTCGCTGTTCTATGTGCTGCGCTACGGATTCCGTCCGTCCAAGATCGCGTTCCTGGCCTGGCATGCCTGGCGGGACGAGTATCCGCTGGCTGAGATCCGTAGCTGGCTGGCGGTGTTCGCGCAACGGTTCTACTCGTTCAGCCAATTCAAGCGCTCGGCGATGTCCAACGGCCCCAAGGTTTCCTACGGCGGATCGCTGTCCCCGCGCGGTGACTGGCGGGCACCGTCGGACATGGCGGCGACGGTCTGGCTCGAGGAGATCGAACGGGATATCCCGCCGGCATAAGTCCTCAGCCCGGTGGCGCGACGCCCAGGACCCGCTGCATATCGGCCTTCATCGCCTGCAGCTGTGAACCCCAGTAGCCCCAGCTGTGGGTCCCGGAGGACGGAAAGTTGAACACGGCGTTACGTCCGCCCGCGGCCAGATACTTCTTCTGGAACTCCTTGTTGGTGTCGAGCGTGATGTTCTCCAGATAGCCCGCAGTGAAGAGCCCGCCGAAGGTGGGGTCTGCGGTGTTGTCCAGATCCGAAGGAGCACCGGTGCCGCAGTACACCCAGACCGCCGTGCCGTTGGCCACCAGTCGTCCGACATTGACCATCGGGTCGTTGCGCTTCCATGCCGCAGAGCCCTTCGGCCCCCACATGTCGGTGGCGCTGTAACCGCCGGCGTCGCGCATCGCGACGTTGATCAGGATCGGCCACAGCCCCAGCGACGGATTCAGAAAGCCCGACAGTGATGCTGCGAAAAGAAACAGGGCCGGATGCCAGATCGCCAGATTCAGTGCCGAACCGCCCGACATCGACAGCCCGACGATGGCATTGCCGGTCGGTTCGACGCCTCTGTTGGCCGCCAGCCAGGCCGGCAACTCGCGGGTCATGAACGTCTCCCACTTGTAGGTCAGGGTTCCGGAGCGACCGGCCGCGGGTCGATACCAATCGGAGTAGAAACTCGACTGGCCGCCGACCGGCATCACCACCGAAAGTCCCGATTGGAAGTACCACTCGAAGGCCGCGGTGTTGATGTCCCAGCCGTTGGTCTCCTCCTCGGCGCGCAGTCCGTCGAGCAGGTAGACCGCGTGCGGTCCGCCGCCTTGGAACTCGATGCGGATGTCGCGGCCCATTGCGGGGGAGGGAACGTAGAGGATCTCGATCGGTAGGCCCTCGCGGGAGAAGGCGGTGGCACTCGGGGCCGCGATGATGGCCAGGCCGGGCAGTAACAGTGCCGCGCCGAATGCCGCGCCGAGCCTATTGGCTCGCGCGGTCCACCTGTCAACTGCTCTCTGTCGCCACATCGACTCGAAAACTAGCAACGGCGCGTGCCCGATAGCCTCGGGCCACGCGGGCCTTGACTGGTTTGTTACCGAAGTCCAGCGCCGTTAAACCTCACGTGCCGTCAGCTCAGGCAGATGCCGAGTAGGCCGCTTGGCCCTGCAGGTATGTTGCGCGCACGGTCACGGCGGGTAGCTCAAGTGCCGGCGTCGCTCGCGGATCTGCGTCCAGCAAGACCAGGTCCGCACTGGTGCCGGGACTGATCTTTCCCCAATTCCCTTCGGCGAACGCCTGATACGACACTCCGGCAGTGTAGGCCGCAAGTGCATCTTCGATCGGCAGGATCTCATGTGGTGTCCAGCCGCCCTCGGGTTCGCCCTTCTCGGTGCGCCGCGACACCGCCACCGCGATCCCGTCGAGCGGTGCGCCGGAGGACACCGGCCAGTCCGATCCCATCGCCAGCGGTGCGCCAGCGATGGTCAGGGAGCGCATCCGGTACTGCTTGTCGGAGCGCTCGACGCCGAGTCGCGGCACGGTCAGCGTCGTCATGAGGGCATCCATCTGAGCCCACAGCGGCTGCATATTCGGGATGACGCCGAGTTCAGCGAACCTGCCGAGATCGGCGTCATCGGCGAGTTGAACGTGCGCGATGACGGGCCGTCGGTCGCGATCGGGGTTGTGCGTGACCGTGTACTCGATCGCGTCGAGCGCCTGCCGGATCGCGGCGTCGCCGATGGCATGGATATGGATCTGCAGACCCAACTCATCGACGCGGCGGGCAGCCTCTGCCAGCGAATCACCCTCCCAGGTCCGCATGCCGTGACTGTGCAGGCCCGAACAGTAGGGCGCGAGGAGAGCACCGGTCTCGTTCTCGATGACGCCGTCGGCGAAGAACTTCACCGTGTTCGCCGTCAGGAGCGGTGAGCCGGTCTGCTCAACGTGGCGCCTCGATTCGGCGAACTGCGCCACCTGCGCATCGAAGTAGCGCGGATCGGCGTAGAGCGCGAGGTTGAACCGCATCCGCAGGGCGCCGGCGCGGGCCGCCGCCAGGTAGGTCGCGACATCAGCCGGTTCGACCCACGCGTCCTGCACCCAGGTGACACCGCGAGCCAAGAAGTAGTCGGCGGCGGCGCCCAGAGCGGCGATCCGCGTCTTCTCATCACGGACCGGCATGACTGCTGAGACCAGATCGGTTGCGCCCCACTCGCGCAAGGTCCCGAGAACTGAACCATCGGCGCGATGCGGGATCTCACCGAGCACCGGGTCCGGTGTGTTGGCGGTGATGCCGGCTCGTTCGATCGCCACCGAGTTACACCACATGGTGTGGTAGTCCCAGGCCCGCAACACCACCGGCCGATCCGGCACGGCGGCGTCCAGCCAGCCTGAGTCGAACAAGCCGTCCGGGGCCAGGCTGCTGTCGTAGGACGCCCCGACGATCCACTCCTGGTGGGGGTTGTCTTCCGCGAACTGCTTTACCGCGAGCACGATGTCGTCGACGGAGTGACAACCGCGAACCGGCGGACCGGCGGCCTCCAGACCGCCGTAGAGCGGGTGGGCATGGCCGTCACCGAAGGACGGCATCAGGAAGCCACCGTCGAGGTCGACTTTTTCCACCGATGAGGTTTCCGAAGCCAGGGCACGTGCCTGATCGCCCAGGGCGCGCACGATGCCATCGACGACCAGGAGTGCATCGGAATCGGCGCTCCCGGTCCAGATCACTCCGCCGATGAACAGCGTTGCGGTCCCCGGTCCGGTACTCATCCGGCGATGGTAGTCATCACCGACCGTCTTACCTTCCGGTTGGTCGGGTACCGATACGCTGCAGCGGTGAGTGTGCACGCCGAGACGGCCGCCGATGTGCGGGCCACCGTGCATGACGCCGCCCGACGGGCCCGGGTTGCCGCCCGCATCCTCGGCTCGCTGACGACGGAGGCCAAAAACCGGGCCCTGCATTCCGCCGCCGATGCCGTGTTGGCCCATGTCGAGGCGATCCTGGCCGCCAACGCCGAGGATCTGGCGGCTGCCCGC
>SYAA01000349.1 GCA_005789055.1 Actinomycetota bacterium | reverse complement strand
GACGCTGAAGACGCGTACGTCAGCTTTGGGCGCCTCGGCAGTCGTGGTGGTGGCCAGGGTCCGGGCCGGTGGGTCAGCGGACCGATCGCCGGAATTCATCGCCTGGAATCCGACCAGCAGGAAAATCAGGCCGAGGAACAACAGCACCATCACCATGGCGCGCAAGGGAAGCCCGGCGGAGTCGGGCACGCGCTCGTTCATCGGGATAACTGTAACCGGGCCCTAGGCGGGGCCGGCCACATCGCCACCGTCAGGGGAACTCGAAGCCCAGGCGTCGGGCGGCCCTGGCCTTCTGCCGACTGGCCCGCAACCGCCGTAGGCGCTTGACCAGCATCGGGTCGGCCGACAACGCTTCGGGCCGATCTACCAGCGCATTGAGCACCTGGTAGTAGCGGGTCGCCGACATCGCGAAGAGGTCCTTGATGGCCTCCTCCTTGGCACCGGCGTACTTCCACCACTGGCGCTCGAAAGCGAGGATGTCGCAATCGCGGCGGGTGAGGCCCTCTGGGAGTTCGGCCTCGTCAACCGACTGCTCGGCACGTGCCGTGGCGCCGTCCATATAGTTTCGTCGGCCCTTTCCGAATTCCCGGTGCACATTCATATCGGGTGACATTTTCACGAGTGACATGCGCGTCGTTCGCTGGACATTGAACCACGGGCACGTTCTCCAGCACGGCATCGAACCCCGCGCGTCGGCTCACTTTAAGCTAGCCGACCATGGCGGTTCGACCCATCGTGATCCTCGGGGATCCTGTCCTGCACACCGCGACCAGTCCGGTACCGGTCTTAGGCGACGGTTCACTGCCACCGGACGTGGTCCTGCTGATCACCGATATGTACGACACCATGGACGCCGCCAACGGAGTCGGGTTGGCGGCCAACCAGATCGGCGTGGGTTTGCGGGTGTTCGTCTACGACTGCCCCGAGGAGCGTGGCAGGTCGACCTACCACCGGGGCGTCGTCGTCAATCCGGTCCTGGAGACATCCGAGATACCCGAGACGATGCCCGACCCGGAGACCGACGACGAGGGCTGCCTATCCGTGCCGGGCGAGTCGTTTCCGTGCGGACGTGCCCAGTGGGCCCGTGTCAACGGCCTGGACGCCGACGGCGAACCGGTCAGCATCGAGGGAACCGGACTGTTCGCCCGGATGCTCCAGCACGAGACCGGGCATCTCGACGGGATCCTCTACGTCGACACGTTGATCGGCCGGCACGCCCGCAGTGCCAAGCGGGCGGTCAAGTCCAACGGATGGGGTGTGCCCGGGCTGTCCTGGCTGCCCGGATCCGAACCCGACCCGATCGGACACTGAACCCATGCCGCGGTTTCCCGCACCGGGCAGTCGGGTCAGCGTCCGCTACCTTGCCGAGGGCGCTCATACCGACGTCATCGGTCATCTTCTCGCCGTCGGGCTCAGGATCGAAGTAGGGACGAAATCCGCTGGTACGGTATCGATCCCAGCGGAGGACGTGGTGGCGATACGGGAACTGAGCCACACCGCGGTACGGGCATCTGAGATCCGGAACCTCGAGCACGCCGCCGCATTGGCCTGGCCGGGCACCGAACAGCATTGGCACCGGGGCTGGCTGTTACGGGCCGGCGGTGGCCACACGAGTAGAGCTAATTCCGCTGTCCCACTGAATTTCTCATCCGCAATCGCCGATCTCGAGCCCATCGTCGAGTGGTACGGCGAACGCGAACTAGACCCGTGGCTGGCAGTTCCGGATCGACTGCTCGCAGTACGGGCCGCCGGCGTCAAACACACCCGGGTCATGGTCCGCGATCTCGACCGGCCACCGGAGAGAGTGACCGCCGCCCTGCGGGATCGGCCGGATGCGGCGTGGCGGGCCGGCTACCGCCGAGACGTGCCGGATGAGGTGTTGACCGCGGTCGTCGACGGCGATGTGGTGTTCGCGACGGCCGCGGGAGTGGCCGGCGCCCGCGGCGCCCTCACCGTCGCGCCGGACGGTACCGCCTGGCTGGGCATCTCGGCGGTCCACGTCGCCGAGGGGCACCACCGCGCCGGTCACGGCCGCGCGGTCTGCGAGGCCCTGCAGAATTGGGGGGCCGAGCGCGGGGCGCGGCGCGCCTACGTGCAGGTGCTCGAGGACAACGACGCCGCGATCGCGCTGTACGCCGCCCTCGGCTTCGGCTTGCACCACCACCTGCGCTACATCGACGCGCGCCATCTGCTGCGCACTAGCCTCTAGTCATGGCATTACGGGTGGCGACGTGGAATGTGAACTCGATTCGCACCCGGGTGGACCGCGTGGTGGATTGGATGGTGCGCGCCGACGTCGACGTGCTTGCGATGCAGGAGACCAAATGCACCGACGACAAGTTTCCGAGAATGCCCTTCGCCGCGGCGGGCTATGACGTCGCGCACTGCGGGTACGACCAGTGGAACGGCGTGGCGATAGCTTCCCGGGTGGGCATTGACGATATCGCGGCGGGTTTTCCCGGCCAGCCCGCCTGGGGTAAGGACGGCGCGGCCGCCAAGGCCGAGGCGCGTGCGCTCGGCGCGACCTGCGCCGGCGTTCGGGTATGGAGCCTTTACGTACCCAATGGCAGAGCCGTCGACGACCCGCACTACCGCTACAAGCTCCAATGGCTTGCGGCACTGCGTGATTGCGCCGACTCCTGGATACAGCGCCAACCCGAGGCGCAGATCGCACTGGTCGGCGACTGGAACATCGCACCCACCGATGACGACGTTTGGGACATGGAATTCTTCCGCGGCAGCACCCACGTCACCGAATCGGAACGGCAGGCATTCGGTGCGATCGAGACCACATTCAGTGACGTGGTGCGTCCGTTCGTGCCGGGTCCGGAGGTCTACACCTACTGGGACTACACCCAGTTGCGCTTCCCCAAGCGCCAAGGCATGCGGATCGACTTCATCCTGGCGTCGCCGGCACTGGCGCCTCGGGTGGTCAACGCCGAGATCGTGCGCGACGAGCGCAAGAGCGGCAAGAATAGGATCGGGTCGCCGAGTGACCACGCCCCGGTCTTCATCGACATCAAATGATCTTGACCAGCATCTTGCCGATGTTGGCACCGGTGAACAGTCCGTTGAGAGCGTCGACGCAGGAGTCGAGGCCTTCGAGGATGGTCTCCCGGTGATGTAGCACGCCGTCCTGCTCCCAGCGACGCAGTGCGGCAGAGGCCTCGTCGAAGCGATCCCACTTGTCGAGGGCATTGAAGCCCTGCATGGATGCGGTCTTGGCGAGCAGGTTGACGTAGTTGGCCGGCCCCGGGTGATCGCCGGTGAGGTAACTGGAGATCACCCCGCACAGTGCCACCCGGGCCCCGGGTGCCAATCGGCCGAGCACGGCGTTCAGGATCTCCCCGCCGACGTTGTCGAAATAAACGTTGACGCCCTTCGGGCAGTGCTTCTTGAGCGCGGCAGGCAGGTCCTCGTTCCGGTAGTCGATGCAGGCGTCGAACCCGAAGTCCTCGACCACCGCGCGGCATTTCACCGGCCCGCCGGCGATACCGATCACGCGGGCGCCGGCGATTTTGGCGATCTGCCCCGCGATCGACCCGGTGGCGCCTGCGGCGGCGGACACCACCACCGTGTCGCCGGCCTGGGGACGGCCGATGTCGGTCATCCCGAAATACGCGGTGGAACCACTCGATCCGTAAATCGACATGATTGTCACCGGATCGCTCTCACCGGTAATCAGAGTGCTGAATACGTCATCGCGGATGATCGCGTACTCCTGGAAACCGGTCAGTGTGGTCACGATGTCGCCGACGCGGTAAGCACTGCAACGCGATTCGACCACCTCGCCGATCCCGGCGGAACGAATCACCTCGCCGAGAGCCACCGGGGGCAGATAACCCGGCTGGTCGTTGAGCCAGGTGCGCACGGCGGCGTCGACACCGACGTAGGTGGTACGCAGCAGTGCCTCTCCGTCGGCGACCGCCGGCGCCTCGGTGGTGACGGCCTCGGTGTCGGTCGCGCCGACCAGTCCGTGGGGCCGCCGGCGCAGCACGATCTGGCGGTTGGTCACAGGCATGAACGACAAAGCTACCCGCTGTTACCGTGAGAGGTTAAGAGGAAGGCACCGTGGACTTTTTAGCGTTGACGCCCCCCGGCGCTACCCCGCCGCGGGTGCTCACCATCGCAGGATCGGACTCCGGCGGGGCCGCGGGAATACAG
>SYAA01000007.1 GCA_005789055.1 Actinomycetota bacterium | reverse complement strand
TGCTCAGGTAGTGGCTGGTCACACCGAACCGGCCGGACGCCACCTGCTTGATGGCACTGCGCCGCGAGTCGCCGTTCGGATCGGGTGTGAACCGACTGACCGCTTCGCCGCCCTCGCCAGAGTTCGACCGGGCGCCGAGACGGTTCATCGCGATCGCCAATGTCTCGTGCGCCTCAGCCGAGATCGAGCCATAGCTCATGGCCCCGGTGGAGAACCGCTTGACGATCTCGGCGGCCGGTTCCACCTCGGCAATGGGCACCGCGGGACGCACGCCGGACTTGAATTTCATCAGACCTCGCAGGGAGGCCATCTTCTCGCTCTGATCGTCGATCAGCCGGCTGTACTCCTTGAAGATCGAATACTGCCCGGTGCGGGTGGAGTGCTGAAGCTTGAACACGGTGTCGGGGTTGAACAGGTGGTACTCGCCTTCGCGGCGCCACTGGTACTCCCCGCCCACCTCAAGTTCACGGTGCGCGCGTTCGTCGGGCCGGTCGAGGTAGGCCAACGCGTGGCGGGCGGCGACGTCGGCGGCGATGTCGTCGAGTTCGATCCCGCCCATCGGGCAGTACAGGCCGGTGAAGTACTCGTCGAGCACGGCTTGGGAGATCCCGATGGCTTGGAACAACTGTGCTCCGGTGTAGGACGCCACCGTGGAGATGCCCATCTTCGACATCACCTTCAACACGCCCTTGCCGGCCGCCTTGATGTAGTTCTGCAGCGCCTTCTCGCGGTCGAGGTCGGTGGAACCGCCCAAGACGTCACGGTCGATCATGTCGCTGATCGATTCGAAAGCCATGTAGGGGTTGATCGCAGCCGCACCGAAGGCGATCAGCATCGCCATGTGGTGCACCTCCCGGGCGTCGCCGGCCTCGACAACCAGGCCCACCTGAGTCCGGGTGCGCTCCCGAACCAGATGGTGATGCACCGCGGCGACGGCGAGCAGGGTCGGGATCGGTGCGGTGGTCTCGTTGGACTCGCGGTCCGAGAGGATCAGAATCCGCGCCCCATCGGCGATGGCTGTCGATGCAGCGGCCCGGATACCATCGAGAGCGCGGCGCAGGCCCTCCCCGCCCTCGGCCACCGGGTACAGGCATCGGATCACCGCGGCGCGCATTCCGTGTTTGTGGCCGTGCACTTCATCGTCGGGGTCGAGGTTGACCAGCTTGGCTAATTCGTGGTTACGCAGGATCGGGTGTGGCAGCAGGATCTGGTGGCACGACTCCGGCGTGGGATGCAGCAGGTTGCCCTCGGGGCCGACGGTGGCCTGCAGGCTGGTCACTACCTCTTCGCGGATAGCATCCAGCGGAGGATTGGTCACCTGTGCGAACAGTTGCTGAAAATAGTCGAACAGCATCCGTGGCCGCGTCGATAGGACCGCGATCGGAGTATCGGTGCCCATGGAGCCCAACGACTCCGCACCGGTTCGTGCCATCGGCGCGATCAACAGGTTGAGTTCCTCGTAGGTATATCCGAAAGCTTGCTGCCGCAACACAACCCGGTGATGCGGCATCCGGATATAGGGGCCCTGTGGCAGGTCGTCGAGATGGAACTGTTCGGACTTAAGCCACTGCCGATACGGATGTTCGGCCGCCAGTTCGGCCTTGATCTCCTCGTCGGCGACGATGCGGCCGCGGGCGGTGTCCACCAGGAACATCCGGCCCGGCTGCAATCTCATGCGCTGGACCACGGTGGCCGGGTCGAGATCGAGCACACCGGCCTCCGACGCCATCACCACCAGGCCGTCGTCGGTGACCCAGATGCGGGAGGGCCGAAGACCGTTGCGGTCGAGCACCGCACCGACGACGGTACCGTCGGAGAAGCACACCGATGCGGGCCCGTCCCATGGCTCCATGAGTGCGGAGTGGTAGGCGTAGAACGCTCGCCGGTCGGGGTCCATCGTCTCGTTGCGTTCCCAGGCTTCGGGGATCATCATCAGCACGGCGTGCGGCAGGCTGCGGCCGCCCAGATGAAGCAGTTCGAGCACCTCGTCGAAGCGTGCGCTGTCCGAGGCGCCCGGGGTGCAGACCGGGAAGATCTTCTCGACGTCGGTGCCGAAGAGGTCGGAGTCGATCAGCGCCTCGCGAGCACGCATCCAGTTCTCGTTGCCGGTGACGGTGTTGATCTCGCCGTTGTGGGCAATGCGTCGGAACGGGTGCGCCAACGGCCACGACGGAAAAGTGTTGGTGGAGAAGCGCGAGTGCACGATGCCCAGTGCGCTGGTGACCCTTTCGTCCTGCAGATCCAGATAGAAGGCTTTCAACTGAGGGGTGGTCAGCATCCCCTTGTAGATGAAGGTCCTCCCCGAAAGGCTCGGGAAGTAGACGGTCTCGCGGCCCGGCCCGTCCTGGCCGGGCCCCTTGGTGCCCAGTTCATGCTCGGCCCGCTTGCGCACCACATACGCCCGGCGCTCCAGTTCCATGCCGGAGGCACCGCCGATGAACGGCTGCCGGAAGGTGGGCATGGCGTCGCGGGCCAGCGCACCCAGCGAAGAGTCATCGGTGGGGACGTCGCGCCAGCCGAGCAGGCTCAACCCCTCGGAGGTGACAATTCGTTCGAAGGCGTCGCAGGCGGCCGCGGCGTCGCGGGCGGACTGCGGCAGGAATGCGATGCCGGTGGCGTAGGAACCCTCGGCGGGCAACTCGAAGTCGACCACCGCCCGCAGGAACTCGTCGGGGACTCCGATCATGATCCCGGCCCCGTCCCCGCTGTTGGGCTCAGCGCCGGCGGCCCCGCGATGCTCAAGGTTCAGCAGCGCGGTAATGGCCTTGTCGACGATGTCGCGGCTGCGCCGGCCGTGCATGTCCACCACCATGGCGACACCGCACGCGTCGTGTTCGTACGCGGGGTTGTAGAGCCCGACACTGCTGGGCATACGCACCTAACCCTTCACACCCTTCGCAACTTTTCGCACAGCGACCCGGCGACGGCGTCGCGCCCCGTCGGGGTTCCTCCGTGCGTCGGTGAACGGCGGCCCTTCTGTGGTCTACAACAGGTAGGGAAACGATAGGCAAGCAGGGCCGAAGATGCCAAATTAGGTAAACCTAATCACGACGGGGGGTGAGTGGCCGGTGCGGGTATTCGGCATGATTTGGCCCATGAGTGCACCCGGAATGGCGCGCCGGTTGGCGGCGGAGTTGATCGGCACCTTCTGGCTGGTGTTCGCCGGTTGCGGTGCTGCGGTGTTCGCCGCGGACCCCGCGGGCGACTTCTCAGCCGGCATCGGCTACACCGGCGTCGCCCTTGCCTTTGGCCTGGCGGTTCTGACCGCGGTGTATGCCTTCGGCACCCGATCCGGAGCCCATTTCAACCCCGCGATCAGCCTCGCCGCTGCGGCGGCCAGACGCCTGGAGTGGTCGGCGGTCCCCAAGTACTGGCTTGCGCAGATCACCGGAGGCGTCCTGGCCGGTGCGGTGATCGTCGTCATCGGCAACGGCCGACCGAACTGGACGCCGACCGGCAACATGGCCGCGAACGGTTACGGTGCGAATTCGCCGTTCTACTACTCGTTAACCGCGGTGTTGATCGCCGAGACGGTATTGGCGCTGCTTTTCGTGCTGGTTTTCCTCGGCGCCACCGATGACCGGGCCCGCCGGGCCTTCGCCGGATTGGCGATCGGCCTGGCCTACACGCTGGTCTATCTGATCTCAATTCCGATCTCCAACGCCTCGATCAACCCCGCGCGGTCCACCGGGGTTGCTTTCTTCAACGGTGCCGGCGCGCCCGGTCAACTGTGGGCGTTCTGGCTGGCACCACTACTGGGAGCCGCAGTGGCGGGGTTCGCCTACCCGGCGCTGTTCGGACGCGACGAGGAACCCGCGGGCACGGCACCGGGGGCTAAGGCCGACCAGTGATTCGATCGGCGAGTGTGGCGATGGGCGAGGTTGTCGACCGGCCGCCGGCCTCGTGGCGGTCGGCGAGCTTATAGGCGGAGTACAGGCCCTGGACTCCCAGCCAGCGCAGGGGTTCGGGTTCCCAGGTTCTCGAGCGGTGGTCCACCCACGGCAACTCCGTCAGTGCGGTGGAACGCTTGAGCACCAAATCAGCCAGGGTGCGGCCGGCGAGGTTGGTAGCCGTCACACCATGCCCGACGTATCCACCGGCCTCTCCCAGTCCATTGGCAGGGTCAAACGCAACCCCGGCGGTCCAATCTCGCGGTACGGCCAGCACTCCGCACCAGCCGTGCGCGATCGGCACACCTCGCGTCTGCGGCAGCACGGTGCTGAGCACCCCGGCGAGATAGTCGATGGTGCGCTGGCCGACCGCACCGTCGTGGTCGATACGCGAGGCATAGCGGTAGGGCACCGCGCGGCCCCCGATGGCGATGCGGTCATCGGCGGTGCGCTGGGCGTAGAAGAAGCCGTGCGCCAAATCCCCGAGGGTCTCCCGACCCTCCCAGCCAATCGTGCGCCAGAGACTTTCGGACATCGGATCGGTGGCGATCATGGCGCTGTTCATGGGCAGCCAGCGCCGGCGCAATCCACGCATCCGCGCGGTGAATCCCTCGGTGGCACGCAGCACGATCGGTGCCCGCAGCACGCCCAGCGGGGTCTCGGCTCGTCCGGAACTAATCGTGGTCACCGGGGTTTGTTCATAGATCGTCACACCCAACCGTTCCACCACGTCAGCCAAGCCACGGGCGAGTTTCGCCGGCTGTATCCGTGCGCAGTGCGGGTTGAACGAGCCAAGCACAAGGTGATCGACCCGAATCCATTCGGCTGCTTGCGAACCCGACAGGATCTCGACATCGTCGATTCCCCAGCGACGATCCTCGTCGGCTTCGGCGCGCAGTCTGAGTGCCTGAGCCGGGGTGCGGGCGACTTCGAGGTTGCCGCCCTTGACGATGTCGGCGTCGATGCCTTCGGTGCGGGCCACCGCGATGACCTCATCTACCGCATCGTTGAGCATTCGCTGCCAGGCGATCACGCTGCCGCGGCCGTGCCGCGCGGCAAGCAGGCTGCGATCACCCGGTGGCAGACCCGACAGCCAGCCGCCATTGCGCCCGGAGGCGCCGAACCCGGCGAATCGCGCTTCCAGCACGGTGATGCGCAGGGCTGGATCGGCTTGCTTCAGGTAGTAGGCGGTCCACAGCCCGGTGTAGCCGGCCCCGACGATGCAGACGTCGGCTTCGCGATCTCCAGGCAGGGCGGGTCGCGGGTCGGGTAGCTCGGCGAACCAGTGCGAGACGTGGCCGTTCTTTGCCATCTGCTTAGTCTCGCTGAGCGGCCTTGGCGGCGCGCAGCGAGGTCCAGAACCGCGCTGCCGCGGCAATGGAGTCTTCGACCGGCGCTGGCTGCCAACCGAGTTCGCGCACGGCCTTGGAGTGATCGACGGGCGCTTCGGCGCGCATGAGCCGAACCGCATTGAGAGTGAGTCGCTCATCTTTGCCGCGCAGCCGGGCCTTAGCAGTGCCGAGGGCACCCATCGCGTAGGTCACCGGCAACGGGAGGGTCCTCGTAGGACCGGGTACCCCGGCGGCATCGGCGGCGATCCGCACCACCTCGGCATTGCTGATCATCTTTTCCGAAATCAGGTAGCGCTCGCCGACCCGACCGCGATCGGCGGCCAGGATCATCGCGGCGGCGGCGTCATCGACCCCGACGGCCTCAAGCTCGATACTGCCCAGCACGAAGGGCAGCTTTCCAAACGCGGCGCCGGCGATGATGGCGCCGTGTGGGGTTCGGCCCCAATCACCGGGGCCGTAGGTGGTGGACACGCACATCGCCACGGCGGGCAGGGCGGAGCCGAGCACCATGCGTTCAGCCAGTACTCGCGTACGCACGTAGGGCGTGACTGTGGTTTCGTCGGTGATGACGTCGGACTCGCTGGCTACTCGGCCGCGGCGGCGATCGACGGTAGCGTAGGTACTGGTGAAGATAAAGCGCCGCAACGGGTTCTGGCGGTGCACGGTCTCGGCGACGTCGAGGACATTGCGGGTGCCGTCGACGTTGGTGCGATACAGCGGAGCCGGGTCGCTCAGATAACCGCGGGTGTCAACGACACAGTAGTAGACATCTTCGCAACCCGTCATGGCCTCGGCCACGGTGTCGTTGTCCCAGATATCGCCGACGAAGCGCTGGGTGTTGAGATCGTCGATACCGATGGTGTTGGCGCCCTCGCGCACCATCGCCCGCACATCGTGGCCGGCCGACACCAGTTGGCGGGTGACGTGCGAGCCCAGGAAACCGTTGGCGCCGATGACGAGTTTCGGTCCGCTCACCGGGCGGCGCCGTTCTTGCGCATCCACGCGGCGGCGTCGTCGTCGAGGGTGCCGTGTTGCTCGGCCTTCTTGCACCATTTCATGCCGGCCGACAGGAAGCGCAACGGGTTGTAGATGTCCTCCTGACGGCTCCACAGACCGTCGCCGGCGTAGGTGATGATCGAGATATTCGTGGCGCTAATGATGGTGCCGTCACCCGGATCGCGCATCGGGTTGTCCAGTTCAATGATCACCCGGCCGGTGGGTTCATCGATCACCGACCACAGCGCGGGAAACGCGGTCATGTGGCTGCCGGGGAAAGCGGTCATGGTTCGGTAGATCCATTCGCGCACCTGCTCGCGGCCCTTCATGGTTCCCATCGCATGTTCGATGTAGTCCACGTCGGGGGTGTAGTGCGACACCCAGGCGTCCCAGTCTCGGGTTCTGGCGGCGTTGGCGACGGTCTGCTCGAAGGTCGCGAAGGCGTCGGTCAATTCGGCACGGGAAAATCGGGCTGGCGTCACCACCCCAAACTAGTTGGGCATCGCCCACTGTGGCTAAGGTTGCCTTTTCCGGACAAGGGAGGGAACATGCGGGTCGTGGCGTTTGCGCCATCGTTGAGCGCAGTCGAGGAAGACGCCGGCGGGGTGAACATCAAGGGCTTTCCGATGACCAGCTGCTACGTCGAAAGCTTTCCGGCACAGATCACCGTGCCGATGGTCCTCGCGGTATGCGCCCTCGGTGGTGCCGACTACGACCCCGTCCAGGTCATCGTCGCCACATCCCCGGACGGGGAGCGGGTAGGCAGCCTTGAATTCGGCTGGCACTGGCACGACAACCCGCCGACACCGGTGAAGTTCCGGGTGTTCACCCAGTACCTTCCGATGCGGGTGGAGTCCAGCGGGGTTTACACCATCGGGCTCTACAACCACCTTGACGAGACCGAGACAGACGTCCTTTTCCCACTGCCGGTACTCAAACGAAACCCGCTTCTGCAGACCAGGGTGCCCTGAGGATGTGTTTCATCGCGGTCGATCACAGCTCGGCGTCGCGGTAATGCGCGTCGTCGCATTCGCGCCAGCGCTGACCGTCACCGAGGACGAGGCCGGCGGGGTCAGCGCCACCGGGTTCCCGATGACCAGTTGCTTCGTCAGCGAGTTGCCCTCAGACATCACCGTGCCGATGGTCATCGCTGTCTGCGCACTGAGCGGCGGCGAGTACGACGCGGTCCAGTATCTGATCGCCACCGGACCGGACGGCGAACGGATCAGTGCCATGGAATTTCGCTGGAACTTCGAGGACGTCGATGACATCCCGGTCAAGTTCCGGGTCTTCGTCCAATATCTGCCGCTGCGCATCTCCACCACCGGCATTCACACCATCGGTCTTTACGACAGTCTCGGCGCCACGGCGACCGAGGTGCAGTTCCCGCTTCCGGTACATACCTACGACCCGACGACACAGGGGCCGGGCAACTTTTAGCCTGCGATTACCCCAGCGGTGTCACGCGGCGGTGCAACACGACTCGGCCGCCCTTCTTCGGGGTGAATGCGACAC
>SYAA01000348.1 GCA_005789055.1 Actinomycetota bacterium | reverse complement strand
GAATGGGCTGATGCCACAGCCTCCGTCGCCGGACAAGCGCGACACCATCGCTGCCGCGCGTGCCAACTGGGAACGCGCCGGGTGGGCCGACGTCGCCGACGGCATGGTCGCGGTCACCTCCGTAATGCGCGCCCACCAGATTCTGCTGGCACGGGTGGAGAACGCTCTTCGGCCCTACGATCTGAGCTTTTCCCGCTATGAACTGTTGCGCCTGCTCGCGTTCACCCGAGCCGGCGCTCTGCCGATCACCAAGGCATCCGACCGATTACAGGTCCACGTCACGAGCGTCACCCACGCCATCCGCCGACTGGAGGCCGACGGTCTCGTCGAGCGGATACCGCACCCCACCGACGGGCGCACCACCCTGGTGCAGATCACCGAACTGGGGCGCTCGACGGTCGAAGATGCCACCGTCACCCTCAATGATCAGGTATTCGCCGATATCGGTATCTCGCAGGAGCACGCTGCCGCCCTGGTCGCGGCCATCGATACGTTGCGACACCGGGCCGGCGATTTCTGAGACCTCAGCCGGCCCGCAGGGTCTCGATGACGGCGCTGAAATCCAGATCGGGGTGTTCGTCCGCGAATCGGGCGTAGATCTGCGTGGCATGACTGCCCAGCGGCGCCGACGCGCCGGTGGATGACACGGCCGCCATCGCCAGACCCAGATCTTTGTTCATCAATGCGGTCGCGAAGCCGGGCCTGAAATCGTTGTTGGCCGGTGAGGTCGGAACCGGGCCGGGAACCGGACAGTTGGTGTGCACCGCCCAGCAGTTGCCGGTTGCCCCGGTGATCACATCGAAGAGCGACTGTGCAGAAAGACCCAATTTGTCGGCCAGCACGAATGCCTCGCCGACGGCGATCTGCTGAACTGCCAGCAGCATGTTGTTGCAGAGCTTCGCGGCCTGGCCGGCACCTGAGTCGCCGCAGTGAATGATTTTGCCCGCCATGGCATCCAGCACCGGACGGGCCGTCTCCAACGCGTCGGCCTCACCGCCGACCATGAAGGCCAGCGTTCCGGCGGCGGCCCCCTTCACCCCGCCGGAGACCGGGGCGTCGAGTTGCGCGAAGCCACGCTCGACGGCATAGGCATGCACGGCGCGGGCGTCGTCAACGGCGATTGTGGAGCTGTCGATGAACAGCGCACCTGACGTCGCGGCGGGCATCACGTCGGCGTAGCACTGGCGCACCAGGGACCCGTTCGGCAGCATCGTGATGACGACGCCGACGTCCCGAACCGCCTCGGCCGCGGTTTCGCAGACGTTCACACCTGTGTCGGCGGCTGCGGCCCGGGCGGCGGGTACCGGATCGAAGCCCTGCACCGTGAAGCCGGCCTTCACCAGGTTCGCGCCCATCGGTGCGCCCATGTTTCCCAGGCCCAAAAATGCGATCGCAGTCATCTGGTCTGCTCCCTTGAGTACGTCATGCCGAGGCGCGAGCCTGCGTCGCGGCGGCCCGGCCGATCACCACGCGCATGATTTCGTTGGTGCCCTCCAGAATTCGATGCACCCGCAGATCGCGAACGATCTTCTCCAAGCCGTACTCGCGGAGATATCCGTACCCGCCCAGTAGCTGTAGTGCCCGGTCGGCGACGTCGAAGCAGGCGTCGGTGACGTAGAGCTTCGCCATCGCGCACAACTCGACTTTGTCGGCCTCGTCGGCGTCAAGGGCGCTGGCCGCACGCCACAGCATCAACCGTGCGGTCTGCAGAGAAGTGGCCATGTCGGCAAGTGCGAAGCGGATGGTCGGTTCGTCGATCAACGCGCCGCCGAATGCCTGCCGATCCACCAGGTAGCTCGCGGCCCGGTCATAGGCGGCCTGACCCCCGCCGAGTGAGCAGGCGGCGATGTTGAGGCGACCACCGTTGAGTCCGTTCATCGCGATACCGAACCCGCTGCCCGCACCCTCCGGGCCGCCGAGCATTGCATCGGCGGGCACGCGGACTCCCTCCAGGATCACCTGTGCGGTGGGCTGTGCATTCCAGCCCATTTTGTCCTCGCACGCGCCGAAACTCAGACCGGGCGTTCCCTTTTCGATGATGAAGGCGGAGATTCCGCGGGGTCCGTCGGCACCGGTCCGGGCCATCACGATGTACACGTCGGACACCCCGGCACCGGAGATGAACTGCTTCACTCCATTCAGAACGTAATGATCACCGTCGGCGACCGCCTTGGTTCGCAGCGCCGCCGCGTCCGATCCGGCACCGGGTTCGGTCAGGCAGTAACTCGCGATCGCTTCCATCGACGCCAGTCGGGGAATCCAGGACTTACGTTGCTCGGCGGTGCCGTAGGTGTCAATCATCCAGGCGCACATGTTGTGAATCGAGATGAAGGCCGCGACAGTTGGGTCAGCGACGGACAATTCTTCGAAGATCCGGACCGCGTCCAACCGGCGCAACCCGCTGCCACCGACGTCTTCTCCGCAGTAGATGGCAGCCATGCCCAACTCCGCGGCCTCGCGCAACACGTCGACGGGGAAGTGTTTGTTGTGGTCCCATTCCAATGAGTGCGGTGCGATGCGCTTGGCTGCGAATGCGGCGGCGGTTTCTGAAATCACCCGCTCGTCATCATCGAGTGCCATGAATGTCATTGCGGCCCTATCTATTTCATCGTCGGGATGACGAACTCAGCGCCATCCTTGATACCCGACGGCCAGCGCTCCGTGACTGTCTTCACCTTGGTGTAGAACTGGATGGCGGCTGGTCCGTGCTGGTTGAGGTCGCCGAAACCGGATCGCTTCCAGCCACCAAATGTGTGGTAGGCCACCGGGACCGGACTCGGTACGTTGACCCCGACCATGCCGACCTGAACCCGTGAGACGAAGTCGCG
>SYAA01000043.1 GCA_005789055.1 Actinomycetota bacterium | reverse complement strand
GCGGAGGGCGTTCGGTTGTTCCGGTTCGACCGCATCGTCGACGCCAGGGTGCTCGACGAGGCGTCGGCGCCACCCCGACCCGCCCTCGATGCCCCGCCGAACACGGCACTGTTCGATGCCGACCCGTCGCTCCCGGCGGCCCGGCTCCGGATCGGCCCCCGCGCCGCATGGATGCTGGAGTACTTCCCGATTCGGGTGCTGGCGGAACTGCCCGACGGCCACTGCGAGGCCACCATGACTTTTGCCGCCGAGGAATGGATGACCAGGCTGATCCTCGGGTTCGGGGCCGACGTGGTGGTGCTTGAACCGGAAACCCTGGTTCGCAGCGTGCGGCAGGCCGCGACCAAGGCCCTAGCCGCGTACGCCGAGCTCACGGGGTAGGATCGCGATGACGTCTGGAGGTAACTAATGGGTGCTCTACAACCCTGGCACTGGATCATCGTGATCGTCGTCGGCGTGCTGCTCTTCGGCTCGAAGCGGTTGCCCGACGCGGCAAGGTCACTGGGCAAATCGATGCGGATCTTCAAGTCCGAGGTCAAGGAATTGCAGGCTGACGGCAAGACCGACACGGTCACGCCCGCGCAGCCCGGGATGCAGGTGCCCAGCGAGCGGGTCGAGGCTCCGGTCACTCCGCCCGGGCACAACCCGACCGACGTCCGGCCGGCCTGAACGCGCGAGTACAGCCGGCGCCGGAGCGCCGCTAGGTGAACGCCGTGCGCACGCCCTCATTTCTGTCCCGGTTGGACCCGAGGCAGCGACGTGCCCGCACCAATCCGGACGGGACCATGTCCCTCGTCGAGCATGTCAGGGAACTGCGAACCCGCCTTTTGATTTCGGTGGCGGCGGTCGCGCTGACCACAATCGTGGGCTTTCTTTGGTACAGCCACGGGATCTTCGGCATGGAAAGCCTGGGCGAGTTGCTGCGCCGTCCCTACTGCGCGCTGCCGAACTCGGCGCGCGCCGACATCAGCGCCGACGGCGGGTGTCGGCTGTTGGCCACCGCGCCGTTCGATCAGTTCATGCTGCGCCTCAAGGTCGGCCTGACCGCCGGTATCGTGCTGGCCTGTCCGATCTGGCTTCACCAACTCTGGGCCTTCATCACCCCGGGTCTCTACCGCAACGAGCGTCGGTTCGCCGTCGTGTTCGTGGTGTCGGCCGCGACGCTGTTCGTGGCCGGTGCGGTACTGGCCTACGTGGTGCTGGCCAAGGCCCTGTACTTCCTGCTGACCGTCGGCAGCGACGTCCAGGTCACCGCGCTTTCCGGCGATCGCTACTTCGGGGTCCTGATCAACCTGCTGCTGGTGTTCGGGGTCAGTTTCGAATTTCCACTGCTGATCATCATGCTCAACATTGTCGGAATGCTCCCGTACGAAAGGCTCAAGGAGTGGCGGCGCGGACTGATCTTCGGGGTCTTCGCCTTCGCCGCGGTCGCGACACCGGGTTCGGATCCCTTCTCCATGCTGGCGCTGGGATTCGCGTTGACGCTGCTGCTGGAGTTCGCGATCCAGATCGCGCGTCTGCACGACAGGCGAAAGGCCAAGCGGGTGGCCGACATCGCGATCCCGGACGATCAGGCCGCACCCATCGAGCAGGCCGCACCCATCGAGCCCCCCACCCCGGTGGCCGCTCCGGCGCGAACGGGTCCCGAGCATGACGACATCACCTGATTCGAGCCCTCAACTAGCCGCTTTCGCCGCGGACTTGGAGTTCCGGCTGGATCCTTTTCAGATCGAGGCCTGCGAAGCACTGGAGCGCGGTCACGGCGTCCTGGTCTGCGCTCCGACCGGTGCGGGTAAGACGGTCGTCGGCGAGTTCGCGGTCCACCTTGCATTGGCGGCCGGGCAGAAGTGCTTTTACACCACGCCGATCAAGGCGCTGAGCAATCAGAAGCACAACGATCTGATCGCGCGCTACGGTGCCGAACGGATCGGACTGCTGACCGGCGATCAGTCCCTCAACGGTGACGCGCCGGTTGTGGTGATGACCACCGCGGTGCTGCGCAACATGTTGTACGCCGGTTCCGATGCACTCCAGGGCCTGTCCTACGTGGTGATGGACGAGGTGCACTTTCTCGCCGACCGAATGCGTGGGGCGGTGTGGGAGGAGGTCATCCTGCATCTGCCCGAACACGTGCGATTGGCCAGCCTCTCGGCGACGGTAAGCAACGCCGAAGAGTTCGGCGGCTGGATCAAGACCGTGCGCGGCGACACCACCGTGGTGGTCGATGAGCACCGGCCGGTACCGCTGTGGCAACACGTACTGGTGGGCGAGCGACTCTTCGACCTCTTCGACTACTCGGCCGAGACCGGAACCGCCGGCCGTGCGCATCTCGTCGATCCGGAACTCACCCGCCACATCGCGAACCGCCGCGAGGCTGAGCGTCTCGGAGACTGGCAGCCCCGGCATCGTGGCGGCGGCCGCGGGGGCGATCGCGGCGGTGGTCGCGGGGGAGATCGCGGGGGTGGCCGGGGGACGTACCGCGGCGGGGGTTCCGGGGTGAATCGGCCACCCTCGCGGCCGGACGTCATCGCCACCCTGGACCGGGAGGGCTTGCTACCGGCGATCACCTTCATCTTCTCCCGGGCCGGCTGCGAGGGTGCTGTGAAGCAGTGTCTGCGGAGTTCGTTGCGGCTGACGACGCAGCAGGACCGGGACCGTATCGAAGAGGTGATCGACCGCCGCTGCGGCGATCTGGCCGATGCTGATCTGGCGGTGCTGGACTATTACGAGTGGCGGGAAGCCCTGTTGCGCGGCCTGGCGGCGCATCACGCCGGGATGCTGCCGGTGTTCCGCCACACCGTCGAGGAACTCTTTACCGCCGGTCTGATCAAAGCCGTGTTCGCCACCGAGACGCTGGCCTTGGGCATCAACATGCCGGCTCGCACCGTGGTACTGGAGAAACTGGTCAAATTCAACGGCGAACAGCACATGCCGCTGACGCCGGGGGAGTACACCCAATTGACCGGCCGGGCCGGGCGGCGTGGAATCGATGTCGAGGGTCATGCGGTGGTGATTTGGAACCCCCAGGATCCCACTGTCGAGCCGACCGAGATCGCGGGTCTGGCGTCTACCCGCACCTTCCCGTTGCGCAGCTCCTTCGCGCCGTCCTACAACATGACGATCAACCTGGTCAGCCAAATGACCTCGGAACAGGCGCACCGGCTGTTGGAACGATCATTCGCCCAGTACCAGGCCGACCGGTCGGTGGTCGGCCTGGTGCGCGGGATCGAGCGCGGCGAGAAAATGCTCGACGAGATCGCCGGTGAGATGGGTTGGAGTCGCGGTACCAAAGCAGTCGAGCCGGCGGCGCTCGACTACGCGCGACTGCGGGCGAAGATCGGCGAACGTGAACGCACGCAGTCCCGGATGTCAAGGCTCGCGCGTCGACGGGCCTCCACCGATGCACTGGCCGCTTTGCGACGGGGCGACATCATCAACGTCACCGGTCGACGTGGGGGACTGGCCGTGGTGCTGGAATCGGCCGGTGATACTGAAGATCCTCGACCGCTCGTACTGACCGAAAATCGTTGGGCGGGAAAGATATCAACGGCGGACTACTCCGGTGTCGCCGCGCCGATGGGCTCTATGAACCTGCCCAAGCGCGTCGAACATCGCCAGCCGAGAGTGCGGCGGGATCTGGCGTCAGCGTTGCGTTCCGCAGCCGAAGGTTTGGTTACCGCGGCGGAGCGCGGTCGACGCGGCGACGCGGACGCAGATGGCGCCGATCCCGAGCTTCTGACGTTGCGGGAAGCGATGCGCCGGCACCCGGCGCACCGGATGGCCGACCGTGAAGCCATGGTGCGGGTCGGTGAGCGTTATCTGCGGATCGAGCGCGACAACGAGCAGATCCGTGCCAAGGTCAGCGCGGCAACCAACTCGCTGGCCCGAACCTTCGATCGGATCGTGGAACTGCTGACCGAACGGGGCTACGTCTCGAGACAGGGGGATACCGATCAGTTGGAGGCGACGCCCGACGGCCGGCTGCTGGCGCGGATCTACAACGAGAGCGACCTTCTGGTCGCCGAATGCCTTCGGAGCGGGACCTGGAAGGGGCTAGCGCCTGCAGAGTTAGCCGCGGTGCTCTCGGCCCTGGTGTTCGAGACCCGAGGCAGCGACGGACCCACTCCGGCCCATGCGATCGCCATGCCCACCCCGGCGGTGCGCCGGGCGCTGGCCCAGACCCGGCGGATGTCCGGAGACCTCCGCGCCGACGAACATCGGCTCCGGCTTAACCAGACGCGCGAGCCCGACGAGGGTTTCGTCCCTGCCATTTACCGCTGGGCCACCACCGGTGATCTCGCCGCCGCGCTGGACGCCTCGGACGTCTCCGGTAGCGGTGTCTCGTTACCGGCGGGGGACTTCGTGCGGTGGTGCCGGCAGGTGCTCGACCTGCTGGATCAGGTTCGCAACGCTGCGCCCGAGTCGTCCGTGCGCACGGCGGCGAAACGCGCCATCGACGACATCCGACGCGGCGTCGTTGCTGTTGACAGCGGGTAGGGTAGGGCGACCGCTACGGTGAGGGACTACCGTGCTGGGGCGAAAGCCCCCGGATCGAGGAGAGATGATGAGCGGACCGCAGGGACCTGACGCCAACCCCTGGCAGGGATCGGGCGCCGATCAGCCTGCCGCCGGCGCGGAGCAGCCCTACGCGGAGCAGCCCTATGCGGCGGCCCCGTCATGGCCGCAGGCCGATTCGCCGGCTGCCGAGACGCCGGCGTGGGCGCCACCGGGGACCGAAGCGCCGGTGTGGGGGCAGCCGCCCGCCTACAACCCGCAGCAGTACCCCCCGCAGTTCGGACAGCCGGGGCAGGGCTACCAGCAGCCCTACGGAGCGCCGACCGAATACAACCCGGCCACCTATGGCCAGCCCGGTCAGTACGGCCAGCCCAACCCCTACGGTGCACCGCCGCAGTACGGCCAGTACCCCCAGGGCCAGTACCCCCAGGGCCAATACCCTCAACAGCCGGTGGGCTATCCGCCACCGGGACAGCCGGGTCAGTACCCGCCGTACGGACAGCCGGGTGCCGAGGAACTGGCGAAGAAGTCGACCCGGACGACTGCGGCGATCCTCGGGTCGCTGGGTGCGCTGCTGCTGGCAGCGGTGCTGCTCCTCGGATTCTGGAAGCCCGGGTTCTTCGTGACGACGAAATTGGACGTCAATAAGGCCCAGCAGGGCGTTCAGCAGATTCTCACCGATGAGGCCAGTGGCTACGGCGCCAAGAACGTCAACGACGTCAAGTGCAACAACGGCCAAAACCCGACGGTTCGCAAAGGTGACACGTTCAACTGCGAGGTCAGCATCGATGGCACCAAGCGCCAGGTGACGGTCACCTTCCAGGATGACAAGGGCACCTACGAGGTCGGCCGGCCTAAGTAGCGCCTTTTGTGGCGCGAGCGTGCGTGTCGGCCCGCCGACACGCCGCCGCGGGCGGGCATTGTGTGCACGCTCGCGAGCATTCTCTGCTCAGGCTGACAGCGAGTCCAGGGCCTTCTGTAGGCGTCCGATGGATGAGCCCAGGCCGTTACGCTCGGCCAACTCGGCCACTCGGGCGGGGTCGGCCGCGTGCAATGGCAGCAAGTCGTCACTGGTGAATAGCTGCACTTCAGCATCGCGGGCCACCCGAACTACCGGCTTCGCTGCGGCGATGTAGTCCGTCGCTGCCAGAATCTTGGCCCGGAATGCCTTGGGCAGCGGGGAAGTCGGGTCATGGGCGGCCGACAGAATGTTTTCCAGCGACCCGTACTGGGTCAGCATCCTCGATGCTGTCTTCTCGCCGATGCCGGGTACACCGGGCAGACCATCGGACGGGTCTCCGCGCAGGAGTGCTAACTCGGCATACGCATCACCGGCGCGGTCGGCGGGAACCCCATAGCGTTCAGCGACTTCGGCGGGCCCGAACAGCGTCGCCTTCTTCAATCCCTGGCCGATGTACAGCACGCGGATCTCAACGGGATCATCGCCGACGAGTTGAAGAAGATCGCGGTCACCGCTGACCACCACGACCTGATCCCGACGTTCGACGCTTGCCAGCGTGCCGAGGACGTCATCAGCTTCGAACCCCTCGGCGCCGGCAGTGGCGATCCCGTACGCCTCAAGTACCTCCATGATCACGTCCACCTGCGGACTGAGATCGTCGGGGACCTCCTCGACGTCTGACTCGCCTACCTCACCGACCGAACTGCCTTCCTCGGCTACCCGGTGCGCTTTATAGGACGGGATCAAGTCGACCCGGAACTGCGGGCGCCAGTCCAGATCGAGACACACCACCAGACGGTCGGGCTGAAACTGGGTGATCAGCGTGGCGACACTGTCGAGGAATCCGCGTACCGCGTTGACCGGCCGACCGTCGGGCGCGGTGATCGACGACGGCACCCCGAAGTACGAGCGAAACCACATGCTGGCGCCGTCGAGCAGCAACACCGGTCCGGTCATTGCTGCCACGCTAGCCTGACCGGTATGAACGGACGGTTCAGCAGCGACGTCTACGCCCGAAGAATCTCCGCCGCCGCGGCCGGGGCAACCGCGGCCGGGCTGGCGGGTTTGATCATCACGCCGGGCTATGACCTCCGGTACCTGATCGGATCGCGGGCGCAGACTTTCGAACGACTCACCGCCCTGGTGATTCCGGCGACCGAAGGGCAGGAGCGAAGCGACCCGGGAAAATCGACCGGAGGGCAGGAGCGAAGCGACCCGGGAAAATCGATCGGTAAACCGGTAGTGGTGTTGCCGCGAATGGAACTGGCGGCGCTGCGGGAGTCAGCTGCGGCCGATCTAGGCCTGGTGGTGCGCGACTGGGTCGATGGCGAGGACCCGTACCGATGTGTTGCAGATCTGCTCGGGGGCGGCCCGGTCGCGACCGCGGTCACCGATTCGATGCCGGCGCTGCACCTGCTGCCACTGTCCGATGTGTTGGGTGTCGTTCCAGTGCTCGCCACCGGGGTGCTGGCGGGCTTGCGGATGGTCAAGGACCCCGCTGAGATCGACGTGCTCCGCACCGCCGGTGCTGCTATCGACCGCGTTCACGCCCGTGTACCACAGTTCCTCGCGCCGGGCCGCACCGAGGCCGACGTAGCCGCCGATATCACCGAAGCCATTGTGGCCGAGGGACATTCGGAAGCGGCATTCGTGATCGTCGGATCCGGCCCGCACGGCGCCGACCCGCACCACGAGTGCTCCGACCGGGTGCTACAGCCCGGTGACATCGTTGTCGTCGACATCGGAGGACCGGTCGAACCCGGTTACAACTCCGATTCCACCCGCACCTACAGCCTCGGCGAACCGTCAGCTGAGATAGCCGCGCAGTACGCGGTCCTGCAACGCGCCCAGGCTGCTGCGGTCGCGTCGGTGCGTCCCGGAGTGACGGCCGAACAGGTCGACGCCGCAGCCCGCGATGTGCTGGCCGAGGCCGGACTCGCGGAGTACTTCGTTCACCGCACCGGCCACGGAATCGGG
>SYAA01000347.1 GCA_005789055.1 Actinomycetota bacterium | reverse complement strand
GAATGCGCTGCGCGAGACTCGGTACCGCGCCAGGCGTTCATTGTCATCGCGCCACTGCTCCCAGTTGGCCTGCGCCACAATCTTCGTTTCAGGATCGCGCACGCTATCCAATCCCCCGACGTGGTCGTAGTGGCCCTGCGTCAAAAAGATGTAGCGAACCGGAGACGAGTCGACAGAATCTAGGCTGGCGCGGTGGACCGGGCCCTCGAATCCCATGCCGGTGTTGATGATCACCCGGCCCTCGGAGGTCGGGATCATGAAGACATTCGTCAGTCCGGGTGAGCACCAGATGCCGGGACTGACTTCGTCAATGACGTCCGGCACCGCGGGCACCATCGCCTCGGCGCCGGGACGGGTCAGGTATACGGGCTCGAATTCCGGCATGGGTGTTCTCCTATCAGTGATCGCTAGGCCGGACGCCGACTTCGGGCCGGACATCGAAACGGTCGAAGTAGAAGTCGAATCGGGACCGCACGTCCTCGGGCGTCACCCCGAAATGGCGTTGCAGGTCATAGCGAATGCTGCCGTGTTTACCCCGCGGATTGCTGTCGATATACCGTTCGAAGCTCTTGCGCACCCCGGGAGTCAACTCGACGCCGGCGCGTTCGTAGAGCGACTCCAGGACAGTAATCTCGTTGCCGTTAAGTTGGTGGAAGCTGATGTCGATACTGCGCTCGGCGGGCACTAGATCACGGTCACGCACGCCCGCACTGAGCAGGCGGTGTATCCGATCAGTCCAGTAGTCGATGAGCCATTCTGGGTCGATGCTGGTGCGGCGCAGGCGATCCGCATAGGCCATCATCGTGACCGTCGACTGGATGACGGCCACCGGATCGCGGTGGGTGAACGCGACCGTTGCGTCGGGGAACGTAGCCATCAGGGCGGGTAGCTGCTCGGAATGCTGCGGGGACTTCAACACCCAGGTCTGCGGGCCTCGGAAGAAGGTCAGCGCCTGCAGCACCTTCTTCATATAGGCGTAGTGCTTCCTCTGGTCGAGTGCCAGGTAGGTGTCGCGCCAACTCGGCACGCGGGCCAGCCATTCCACGATGTAGCTGGCAAAGTCGAGATCGAGAAGCTCCACCTCTTCCTCGATCGCCTCAGGGAACTGATCGTGCATCGCCGCCACCAGCGGCATGTTCGCCAACATCGCATCGTGTTCGGCCCGGGCGCGCCCGTAACGCGGATCGACCCCGAAAACATCGGGTCCGCGGCCGCGGGCCGGAATGGGTTCCTGGCTCTCCCAGTACGGCAGGGCGCGTCGGCGCCGGTCGGCAGCCAGCAGATTCACCAGATGCGTGGTACCCGATCGCGGCATGCCCACCACGATGATCGGCTTCTCGATCTCGATCGACTCGATCTCTGGGTAGCGCTTGATGAGATCGGCGAGTGAGATCCGGTTCCGCAGCAGCCGAACAATGCGCGACCGCTGTGTGCCGCGACCCAGCTGGGTCAGACCCGTATCGGCGTCGACCGCCCCCGCGTAGGCGCGAAGACGGCCGGCGAAGTCGCCGGTGTAGCCGAGATCATCGGAACCCGCCTGCTCCACCGCGTCAGCGATCATCTGGTCGACGTCGAGTGAGATCGGCCGCGATTCGGTGTATTCGAGCACCTGGCGCTGAGTCGCGGTGAGCCGGGGATCGATGAGATCGTCGATAACAATGGTTTGCGCCGAAGAACCCACTGTTCGTTTCTCCGTCCTGATCGTTATGTTTGGAGCGCAACACCGCACGCGGCACCGACCAACCTATCGCCCATCGCGGCCCGACCGCCGCGATCCGAGGAGAGCCCAATGACCACCATCGAACAGGTCCGAATCATCGACGCGGGAAAAGTCAGCCTCGACCGGGTCGAGTTGCCCCCGTGCGGACCTCGGGACGCGATCGTAGAGATCAGGGCCTGCGGTATCTGCGGCAGCGACCTGAGCTACATCCGTCTCGGCGGACTGGCTGGGCCCAGCGGAGAGCCGATGGCGCTCGGACACGAATTTGCGGGCATCGTCACGACCGTCGGGGCCGAGGTCACCGCCATCACCGCGGGACAGCGCGTGGTCGTGCATCCCGGCGACGATGACATCGGTCGAATCGGCAACGGAACGCCCGAGGGCGGGCTTTCCACCGCCGTCCTCGTGCGGGAGGCTGCCAGGGGCGGACGACTGTTCCCGATCCCCGACGACATGGGACTCGACATCGCGGCCCTGGCCGAGCCGGTAGCCGTCGGTATGCATGCGGCCGAACAGGCCGGAGTCGGCGTCGACGACACGGTCGCGGTGTTCGGGTGCGGCCCGATCGGTTTGGCGGCGATCGCAAGTCTGGCCGATCGCGGTGTGACCAGGATCGTTGCCGTCGATATGTCCGCAACCCGGCGCCGACTGGCCGAGAGTCTCGGCGCGATGGCCAGCATCGACCCCGCAGAGACCAGCGTGTGGGCCGAACTCGGCCGGATCCACGGTACGACGAAGCTGCAGTTCGGCACGGCACCAGCCACCTCCGCCTACATCGAGGCCACCGGGTCGTCGAAGATGCTGGCGAAGATCATCGACCGGGCCGGCCGAGGTTCGACCATCTGCGTGGTCGCGCTGCATTACGAACCAGTGCCGGTCAACTTTCTCAGTGTGCTGATGCAGGAGCTGACCATCCGCGGATCGATTGAGTACCCCGCGAATTTCGGCGACGCCATCGACCTGCTGAGTCGCCGCGACCTTTCCGCCATGATCACCCATCGGTTCGCACTCGCCGACATTGCCGCTGCGCTGGAGGTTCTCGGCAGTAGCAAAGAATGCGGCAAGGTCATGATCGAGATGCAGTAGCTGCGCCACCGGGCCTCCCGAGGGCGAGCACGGTAGATTGTGGTTTACGACCGGAGGAGTTTGCTGATGACCGAATATGACCCCAATGCCTACGGGCAGCCTTCCGGCTTCCCCCCGCCTCCGCCCCCAAACCCAATGGGCGGGGGATATCCCCCGCCCCCACCCGCGGGATATCCCCCGCCCCCACCCCCAAACGCTATGGGCACGGGGTATCCCCCGCCAAGTTATCCGCCACCGCCAGCCGGCTACCTTCCGCCGCCGCCGAGCCCCTATGGCGCCCCCGGCGGGTATCCGTCGGGTCCGCCGGCAGCGTGGGGCGGGCACCCCGGCGGTCTGGGTGCGCGATGGGGCGCACGTCTCATCGACGGTCTACTCCTGGGCATCATTGCGTTCTTGCTGTCCTTCTTCTTCGACGACAGCAGTCGCATTCTGGTCACCGGCCTGTTCACCGGATTGCTGACCTTTGTCTACTTCGTCGCGATGGAGGTCACCCAGGGCCGGACCCTCGGCAAGATGGCGCTGGGCCTGAGCGTGCGCGGACCGGGCGGAGCACCGAAGCCAGACTTCAAGCAGTCGGCTATTCGCAACGCCTTCACGCTGCTGCCGATCGTGCCCTTCATCGGTGGCCTGCTGGGTGTGATCGCGATCGTATTGATCGCCGTGACGATCAACAGCAGCCCGACCAAGCAGGGCAAGCATGATGAGTTGGCTGGCGGAACGCAGGTCATCAAGTCATAGTCGATGCGCTGGCTAGTTACCCGATCAGCCCGCCTCCGCTACCCCGCCCGGTTCTGTTCGACCAACACTGGGGTGAGCTGACGTTCGTGCACTGGCCGGTGCGGCCGGCCGACGTCGCCCACCTGTATCCGCCGGGCACCCGCCCCGACGTATTCGCCGACGGCATGACCTATGTGGCGCTGGTGCCGTTCCAGATGAGCCGCACCAGGGTCGGACCAAGCCCGCCGGTGCCCTATTTCGGCACTTTCGCCGAGACCAATATCCGGCTCTACTCCGTCGATGACCGCGGACGCCACGGCGTGCTGTTCCTATCACTCGAAACGACCCGTCTCGCCGTGGTTGCCGCGGTG
>SYAA01000346.1 GCA_005789055.1 Actinomycetota bacterium | reverse complement strand
CGCCGCCCCTGCGATGCCAACAGCCACCGCGAAGCCGGCGACCATCCGCGCGATCGATGTCATATGAGTATCTCCATTCATATGAACACCTCCTACCGTTGAGTACTCTCTGCTGCGTCGTTACTACTGTGTCGCCAGATAACGCAGCGCGAGCAGATAGCCCTGCACCCCGAGTCCCACGATCACTCCGGTAGCGACTGCACTCAGATACGAGTGATGACGGAAGTCCTCCCGCGCGTGAACATTCGAGATGTGCACCTCGATCAGCGGGGCGCGCAGTTCAGCGCAGGCGTCCCGCAGCGCAATCGACGTGTGGGTCAGTGCTCCGGCATTGAGTATCACCGGATCGTCGGCATCGGCGGCGGCGTGCAACCAGTTCAGCAGCTCCGCCTCGCTGTCGCTCTGCCGCACCACGGCGGTCAACCCCAACTCGGCGGCTTCGGCTTCGATCAACCCCACCAGCTCGTCGTGGGTTGTGCTGCCGTACACCTGGGGCTCACGTTGGCCGAGTCGGCCGAGGTTAGGTCCGTTCAGTACCAAGACCGTCTTCACTACCCACTCCCCTCCTCATTTGAACGGCCCTCATCACCGGCACGGGAGACTTCGGCGTACGCAGCCGCGAGCAGCGCCGGATCCGGACCCTCCAGACGGCCGGGTCTGCCGAGACCGTCGAGCACCACGAAGCGCAGCACCCCGGATCGCGTCTTCTTGTCCCCGGCCATGTAGCCCAGCAGTTCCGGCAAGGCGTCCGCGTCGTAGGTCACCGGCAGCCCCAGCGCCATCAACACGTCGCGATGCCGCTGTGCGGTCGCGGCGTCCAGCCTGCCCCCGAGCCGAGCCAATTCGGCGGCGAACACCAGGCCCACCGAGACCGCGGCGCCATGGCGCCACCGGTAACGCTCGCGGCGTTCGATGGCGTGGGCAAGTGTGTGCCCGTAGTTGAGGATCTCCCGCAGCGCCGATTCCTTCTCGTCGGCAGCCACCACCGAGGCCTTGACTTCGATGGACCGGCGGATCAATACGGGCAGCACCGAGCCCAGCGGGTCCAACGCCGCCTGTGGGTCGGCTTCGATCAGCTCCAGTATCACCGGATCGGCGATGAAACCGGCTTTGACCACCTCGGCCATGCCTGCCACCAACTCATTGCGGGGCAACGTCTCCAGCACCGCCAGGTCAACGAGGACGGCGGTGGGCTGATGGAACGCCCCGACCAGATTCTTCCCGGCGCCGGTGTTGATACCGGTCTTGCCACCGACGGCGGCGTCGACCATCGCCAGCAATGTGGTCGGCACGTGAACGATGTCCACCCCGCGCAGCCAGGTAGCCGCGGCAAATCCGGCTACATCGGTGGCGGCACCGCCGCCGAGGCTGACAATCGCGTCCTTTCGGTCAATTCCGATGCGGCCCAACACTTCCCACAGAAATCCGACGACCTCAAGATCTTTACCAGCCTCCGCGTCCGGTAATTCGATCCGATGGGCGTCGACGCCGTATCCGGCCAGATGAGTTCGGATCGCTTCGGCGGTCTGGGCGAGAACGGGTTGGTGCAGTATCGCCACCCGGTGTCGGGTACCGAGCAAGTCGCCCAACTCGCCGAGCAGTCCGGTTCCGACGATCACCGGGTAGGGCGGATCCACGGCGACCTCGATGGTGACAGGCGCCGCGTCGGATGCCGTCACGCCGGGAAGGTTCATTTGTGAATTCCGGCCCTGGGGTTTCCGGGCCTAGGGATTCCGGCACTGGAAATTCCGGCGCGGGGAATTCCGGCACTGGAAATTCCGGCACTGCGGGCCGCCAGAGTGGCAGGCGTGACCGGTCCGGCCGTGCTCGCCGGTGCGGGCGCCGCAGCAGGGGGGATCGGCGTGACCGATGGGGCCGGCCGCCGCCAGGACGGTCGTCGGCGCCGCGACGGTTCCGGGGCGTCGAGGCGACCGACGATCGACCGAACGACCGCACCGGGGTTGCGCCGATTGGTGTTGATCCTGATCGTCGCGATCCGGCGATACAGCGGAACCCGATCCGCCACCAGATCGCGGTACTTCGCTTCGCGGTCGGGTCCAGCCAACAGTGGGCGCACGGTGCTGCCACTGGTCCGGCGGATTCCCTCCGCTGCGCTGATCTCCAGGTAGACCACCGTCTGGCCGGCCAGGGCATCACGCACCCCAGGACTCGTCACCGCGCCACCGCCCAGCGAGAGGATCCCGTCGTGGCTCTGCAGTGCTTCGCGGATGATCTGTTCCTCGATCCGGCGGAAGCCCGCCTCGCCGTCGGCGGCGAAGATATCAGCGATACGTCGACCGGTTCGATCCTCGATCACGGCGTCGGTGTCGATCAACGCACACCCCAACGCTTTGGCGAGCCGACGCCCGATGGTGGATTTCCCCGAGCCGGGCAGCCCGATCAGCACGGCCTTCGGCGCCATCTCCGCTACCCCGACAGCCGTACCGAGTCGGAGTCACCGACGACCCCGCGCTCACGCAGTGCCCGCAGATAACCGTCGATATTCCGACGGGTCTCGGCCAGCGCATCGCCGCCGAACTTCTCCAACGTCGCCCGGGCCAGCACCAGCGCGACCATGGTCTCGACCACCACTGCAGCGGCCGGCACCGCGCACACGTCCGAGCGCTGGTGAATCGCGACGGCCTGCTCACCGGTGGCGAGATCGACGGTGGCCAGCGCGCGCGGCACCGTCGATATCGGCTTCATCGCGGCACGAACCCGAAGTGCCTGGCCGTTGGTCATTCCACCCTCCAACCCACCGGCGCGATTGGTGGATCGCAACACCCCGTCGGGGCCGGGGTACATCTCGTCATGGGCACCGCTGCCCCGCCTGCGTGCGGTGGCGAAGCCGTCGCCGATCTCCACACCCTTGATCGCGTGAATACCCATCACCGCGGCGGCCAACTGGCTGTCTAGTCGGTTGTCCCCGCTGGTGAATGAGCCGAGTCCGATCGGCAACCCGTGCACGACGACCTCCACCACGCCCCCGAGCGTGTCGCCATCGCGCTTGGCTGCCTCGATCTCGGCAATCATGGAATTCCCCGCCGCCTCGTCAAACGCGCGGACAGGGCTGTCGTCGATACGGGGCTGATCGGCGAAGGTCGGAGGCGGGCCGTCGTAGATCTCCGAGCCACCGATCGAGACCACGTGCGAGACCACCTCGACACCGAGGGCCTGGCGCAGGAAGGCGCGGGCGATCGTTCCGGCCGCGACCCGCGCAGCGGTTTCCCGGGCGCTGGCGCGTTCGAGCACCGGGCGGGCGTCGTCGAATCCGTATTTGAGCATGCCGGCGTAATCGGCATGCCCGGGTCGCGGCCGGGTCAGTGGGGCGTTGCGGGCCCCGCCTTCGGACTCCAACTCGGCGGCATCGACGGGGTCGGCGGCCATCACCGTCTCCCACTTCGGCCATTCGGAGTTCCCGATCTCGATAGCGATCGGCCCGCCCAGGGTGGAGCCATGGCGCACGCCTGCCAGCATGATGACTTCGTCCTGCTCGAACTTCATCCGGGCACCGCGGCCATAACCCAGACGGCGGCGAGCGAGCTGGCCGGCGATCTCCGCAGACGTGACCTGCACACCGGCGACCATCCCCTCGACCAGAGCCACCAAGGCGCGGCCGTGGGATTCACCGGCAGTTGTCCATCGCAACACCCGATCATCTTCCCACGGTGACGGCCCGGCACCCAATACGGCAGGCACCCAATACGGCGGCGTGACGGCAGGCACCAAATACGCTGAAGCGCTAGAACACCGCCAGGCCGACGGCGGCCAGGCTCGCCACGCACATCGACGGCCCGTGCGGCACCAGTGCACCCCGCCGGCGCAGCACGGCGACCGCCCCCGCCACCGCGGTGAGCAGCGGCGCGCCGAGCGCGCCGATCAACCACACCGGTAAACCGAACGCGCCCGTCAGCGCGCCT
>SYAA01000345.1 GCA_005789055.1 Actinomycetota bacterium | reverse complement strand
GGGAGTGTCCCGGAGTGGCGATGGCCCGAAGTTCGATGCCGCCCGCGGTGAGCACTTGACCGTCGGCGAGGGCACGGAAGGCCTTGTCGGGGTGGGTCGTCTCCCACAGCATGGTGTCTGCGGGGTTGAGTAGCACGGGTGCGTCGAGGTCCGCGCTCAACTGCGGTGCGACGGTGATGTGGTCGTTGTGGCCGTGGGTGCAGACCACTGCCACCACGTGCCGTCCGGCGACCGCGTCTTCGATGGCTTTGGCGTCATGTGCCGCGTCGATGACGATGACCTCAGAGTCATCACCGACGATCCAGATGTTGTTGTCGACTTCCCAACTACCACCGTCGAGTTCGAAGTTTCCGTGGGTGACGATCCGCTCGATGCCGGGTTGATTGACGGCCATCAGATTTGTCCATTCTTCGCGCAAGCGCTCATCAGAGCACCACCACCGAGCGCAGGACCTCACCGGCGTGCATCTTGTGGAACGCTTCCTCGATGCCGTCAAGCCCGATGCGTTCGGAGACGAACTTCTCCAGCGGAAGGCGACCCTGGCGATAAAGGTCGATGAGTGTCGGGAAGTCACGCTCCGGAAGACAGTCGCCGTACCAGGACGACTTCAGTGAACCGCCGCGGGCGAAGAAGTCCACCAGCGGCATCTCCAGGCGCATGTCGGGTGTCGGAACACCAACCAGCACAACGGTTCCGGCCAGATCGCGGGCGTAGAAGGCCTGCTTCCAAGTCTCCGGCCGGCCGACCGCGTCGATCACGACATCCGCGCCGTTGCCGTCGGTGAGTTCCTGAATGGTCTCCACGACGTCTTTCTCTCGGGCATTGATGGTGTGGGTGGCACCGAAGTCACGGGCCCACTCGAGTTTGGTGTCGTCGGTATCGACGGCGATGATCGTGCGTGCCCCGACGAGTTTCGCGCCGGCGATAGCGGCGTCGCCGACCCCGCCGCAGCCGATCACCGCGACGGTGTCGTCGCGGCTCACGGCGCCGGTGTTGATCGCCGCACCGATCCCGGCCATCACCCCACAGCCCAGCAGTCCGGCGACGGCTGCGTCGGCCTCGTCATCGACCTTGGTGCACTGCCCCTGGTGGACAAGGGTTTTGTCGGCGAATGCACCGACACCCAGTGCCGGCGTCAACTCGGTGCCGTCGGTCAGTGTCATCTTCTGGGTGGCGTTGAAGGTGTTGAAGCAGTACCAGGGGCGGCCGCGCTTGCAGGCCCGGCACTCGCCGCACACTGCCCGCCAGTTGAGGATGACGAAGTCACCTGCGGCGACCTGGGTCACGCCCTCGCCGATGGATTCCACGACGCCGGCCGCCTCATGGCCGAGCAGGAAGGGATAGGAGTCGTTGATACCGCCTTCGCGGTAGGTCAGATCGGTGTGGCAGACGCCGCACGCGTGGACGGCAACCACCACCTCGCCCGGACCTGGGTCGGGAATGATGATGTCGACGAGTTCGACAGGTTGGCCCTTGCTCCGCGCGATCACTCCGCGCACCGTTTGACTCATGGGTCAAACCTTAATGGTGCCCGGGGGGTGCCGTGCGGGGGATTACCGTGGCAGCGATGTCCACGGCTCTCGATCTCATCGCCGACTGGCCGGTTGCGGCCGCGTCGGCCGCGGTAGTGGGTCCGTCCGGTGTGCTGGCGGATCGTGGTGACACCAATCGTGGCTACCGCCTGGCGTCGGTGACCAAACCGTTGGTGGCCCGCGCGGCTCAGGTTGCCGTTGAGGAGGGCGTGGTCGATCTGGACAGCCCGGCCGGTCCGCCCGGATCGACCATCCGCCATCTGCTCGCTCATACGTCGGGGTTATCGATGCATTCCGCCGAGGTGCTGGCCGAACCCGGGACCCGCAGGGTCTACTCCAACTACGGCTTCGCGGTGCTGGCCGAGGCGATCGAGGGGCACTCCGGCATCGAGTTCAGCCGGTATCTGAGCGAGGCGGTCTTCGAACCCCTGGATATGACCGCGTCGCGACTCGACGGCGGCGCTTCGGCGGCCGGCTTCGGCGGGGTCTCGACGGTGGCTGACCTGGCGGCGTTCGCCGCTGACCTGCTCAGGCCCCGGATCGTGTCCGCGCAGATGCACGCCGAGGCCACCACCGTGCAGTTTGGGGGGCTGAGCGGGGTGTTGCCGGGCTTCGGAGTGCAGCGACCCAATGACTGGGGCCTGGGAGTGGAGATCCGCGACGGTAAGGCCCCGCACTGGACCGGCCCCGCGAACTCACCCGCCACCTACGGGCACTTCGGGCAGTCGGGCACGTTCATCTGGGTCGATCCCATCGCTGACCTGGCTCTGGTGGTCCTGACCAATCGGGACTTCGACCGGTGGGCCAAGCCGCTGTGGCCGGCGTTGTCCGACGCGGTACTCAGGGAGTTCATGTCGGACTAGCGCAACAGGGGTATCAGGGGGCACAATAGACACGTTCGACACAACTGCATCTCCGGAAACACCAGGTCGTTGGGGAAGACGTCCCTAGTACAACCGGAGGAGCAACGTGATGCGTGCGTCGAACCAGTTCGCCGACTCGACGACCGGCGTGGTGTATCTCCATGCCTCGCCCGCGGCGGTGTGCCCACATGTGGAGTGGGCGCTGTCGTCGACCCTGAACGCCCGGGCCCAGCTGAAGTGGACCGCACAACCGGCCATGCCGGGTCAACTGCGCGCGGTCACCAACTGGGTGGGACCGGTGGGCACCGGGGCGCGTCTGGCCAGTGCGCTGCGGTCGTGGTCGGTGTTGCGTTTTGAGGTCACCGAGGATCCGAGCGCGGGGGTGGACGGGCAGCGTTTCTGCCACACGCCGCAACTGGGTCTGTGGAGCGGGGCGATGAGCGCCAACGGCGACATCATGGTCGGCGAGATGAGGTTGCGCACCCTGATGTCCGAAGGTGCCGACACCCTTGCCGCTGAGCTCGACACCGTGCTGGGCACGGCGTGGGACGAGGCTCTGGAGCCGTATCGCGACGGCGGCACCGCCGGCGAGGTCAGTTGGCAGAGCCGGGGAGTCGGATAGCTCTCCCCGGGTACGATCGGCCCCGACCGTAGAAGGGGCAGCCACGATGTCAGAGCGCGGCCGGCACTGGTTGCAGGCCGGTGGTCACTTCACGTGGGTCCCCAGCGAACCACTTCGGCATGCCGACAGTCTGAACATCTTTCATGCCGAGTTCGGCGACCCCGAGGCGCCGCTATTGCTGATGGTGCACGGATTTCCGACCAGCAGCATCGACTGGCAGGACATCGCGGGCGAACTCAGCGCCACCCACCGGGTGTGCGTGCTGGACCTGCCGGGGTTTGGCTTCTCCGACAAACCCGTCGGCGAGGCGTACACGCTGCGCCGCGACAGTGAACTCCTCGGGTACTACGTCCGAGAGATACTTCACGCGAAGTCCGGCGCGGTCGTGGCCCATGATCGCGGCGACAGTGTGGCATTGGGTTTCGCGATCAGATGCGCGGCCGGCGAGTTTCCCTTCGAGTTGACCAACCTGGTGCTCAGCAACGGCAATATCTTTCTGCCGTTGTCGAATCTGACCGACTACCAACGTGAGCTGCTGGATCCGCAGACTGCGCCGTCGGTGAATTTCATGACCCCGGAGATGTTGGCGGCCGGATTGGGGCGGAGCGTCTTCACGCCACCTCGGGGCATCGATGATCCGACGATCGCCGCGTTGGCGGAAACGTTTGCGCACAATGACGGGATGGCGGTCCTGCACGGCACCATCCAGTATCTGGTGGAGCGGGCCGAACATGAGACTGCGTGGCTGGAGGAGTTGACCGCGTTGCCGGTCAAGACCACCTTGATCTGGGGACTGTGCGATGCCATCGCTCCGCTGCGGGTTGCGGCTCATGTGTGGGATAACTACCTCGCGAACAAGCCTGGAGCTAACGAGTTCTGGGTGCTGCCGCGGGCGAACCACTACGTTCAAAACGACCAGCCGCGGAAGTTCGTGCATGTGCTGCGAGCAACGTTGTCCGACACGTCACCGGCAGAACCCGGGCCGGTGTCTGCAGATGCGGACGCACCGGTTTTCATTGACCGCTCACGTGCTCAATTGCCAGCGGCCAGTGAGGTTTTCAAACTACAGCAGGGCTAGTGAAAGGTATTCCGGTGAGTAATCTTGGCAAGGAGTTGCCTGCGCGCGCACGCGTCGTCATCATCGGTGGCGGAGTGACCGGATGCAGCATTGCGTATCACCTTGCACACCTGGGTTGGACGGATGTGGTCCTGCTCGAACAGCACGAGTTGACCGCCGGTACGACCTGGCATGCCGCCGGTCTGATCACCTCGGCGGGGATGGTCGACGAGACCGCGCTGTTCTTCAGTCGGTACTCACGTGACCTCTATGCCCGCCTTGAGGCCGAAACCGGCCACTCCACCGGGTTCAATCCGGTTGGCCATGTCAGCCTGGCCACCAACCCGCAACGTCTTGAAGCGCTGCGCCGTTCGTCGGCCTGGATGCACGGAATGGGCGTCGCCGAGCACGAGATCAGTGCGCGCGAACTCCAGGACATGTGGCCGTTGCTCCAGACCGACGATGTGCTCGCCGGGTTCTATGTACCCGATGAGGGCCGGGCCGACCCGGTCGGCGTCGCCACCTCGATGGCCAAGGGCGCCAAAGCGCTGGGTGCGCGTGTCATCGAGGGCGTCACCGTCACCGGTGTCGAGACGAAACGCGGGCGGGTGACCGCGGTGCTGACCGCCCAGGGCCGCATCGAGACTGAGATCGTCGTCAACGCCGCCGGCATGTGGGCTCGCCAACTCGGTGCGCTCAATGACGTCTGCATCCCGTTGCAGGCAGCGGAGCACTACTACCTGATCACCGATGCCGTGCCGGGCATGGACAAGAACCTCGCGGTGATCGAGGATCCGGAACGCTACGGCTACTACCGTCCCGAGGGCGACGGCATGCTGGTGGGCCTGTTCGAACCGGTCGGCGCACCGTGGTCACTCGACGGCGTAGCGGACAGCTTCGCCTTTGGCACCATGCCGCCGGACTGGGATCGGGTTGGCCCGTATCTGGGCTCCGCCCTGGAGCGCATTCCATCGCTGTCCGAGGTCGGAGTGCGGCTTTTCTTCTGCGGCCCGGAGTCATTCACCCCCGATGTCCGGCCGATGCTCGGTCCGGCGCCCGAACTGGACGGCTACTTTGTGGCGGCCGGGATGAACTCGCTGGGCATCCTGATGGGCGGTGGCATCGGCAACCTCATGGCGCACTGGATCGTCGACGGCGTTCCACCCCTGGACGTCACCGGGTATGCCATCGATCGGGCCGCCACGCATGAGACTTCGCGGCGCTTCCGCGCTGAGCGCACCGTCGAGCAGCTCGGCGTGCTGTTCGGCGACGCGGTGTGGCCCTCCTGGAAACCCGGCACGGCTCGCGACATTCGCCGCTCGGTGCTCCATGACCGACTCGCCGCCGCCGGTGGGCATTTCAACGCCTCGGTGGGCTGGGAGTTCGCCGAGTGGTACGACACCGACGGAACGCATCCGCAGACCACACTCGACTTCACCCGGCAGGGATCATTCGACATCGTCGGCCGCGAGCACCGCGCGGTACGCGAGGACGTCGGCGTCCTGGACATGAGCCTGATGGCGAAATTCCTCGTGCAGGGTCCTGACGCCGCGCGGGTTCTGGACCGACTCTCGGTCAGCGTCATCGACCGTGAGATTGGACGGCTGGTGTACACCCAATGGCTCAACAACGCCGGCGGTATCGCCACCGACCTGACGATCACCCGACTCGGTGACGAGAAGTTCCTCGTTGTGACATCGGACCTCATCCACCGCCGGATCGAGCCCATGATTCGTCGCGAGACCCGCTCAGATGAGATCGTCGTCGTCACCGAAACCACGTCCGCGACAACGTTGCTATCGGTGCAGGGGCCGAAGTCGCGCACTCTGCTGTCGAGGCTTACCGACGCCGACCTGTCCAATGCGGCGTTCCCATATCTGTCGGCCCGGCACATCCATGTCGGTTATGCGCCGGTACTGGCGGCGCGGGTGACCTACCTCGGCGAACTCGGCTGGGAACTGCACATTCCCACCGAGTACGCCACCGGCGTCTACGACGATTTGGTTGCCGCCGGAGATGATCTCGGGTTTCGGCCGGTCGGACTGGCGGCGATGTCGAGCCTGCGATTGGAGAAGGGGTACCGGGATCTCGGTGTGGACATCGACAACACCGACAATCCGATCGAGGCCGGCCTCGGATTCACCATCGCCTGGGACAAACCGGGTGGTTTCGTCGGCCGCGACGCCCTGCTGGAGTTCAAGGCCCAGGGCACCCCGCGCGACCGAGTCGTCAACTTTCTCGTGGACGACCCGGACGCCGACGTGTTCGGCAATGAGCCCGTCCTGGCCGACGGGAAGTGGGTGGGCTACGTCCGGGCTGCCGCCTACGGATACAGCCTCGGCGGTCCGGTCGGCCTGGCGCAGGTGCGCCGCGATGACGGTGTGACCGGCGACTGGTTACGCGAGCAGGCCTTCACCGTGCACACTCCCCGCGGTGACCTTCCGGCCCGGCTGCAGATGGCACCGTTCTACGATCCGGCGCGAGCCCGGATTCTCGCTGACTCTTAGGGTGCGGGGCGCAGGATCATCAATGCACCAGGTACCGCGGAGATCTCGACCGGAAGTGGGCAGACGTATTCGCCGTCGGCGTAGGCGTTAATGCCGGGGCATTCAACGGTGACGGTTCGGGCCCGGTAGGTGGTGACCTCATCAAGATCGACGTGGGTGCCTTTGAACACGGTGGGGAAAAGCCGCATCAACCTGCCGCGCGAGCCGGATGTGATCATCGTGATATCGAGTAGGCCGTCGGCATGGTCGGCATTGGGGCAGATCAGCATGCCGCCGCCGTAGCTGCGGGTGTTGCCGAACGCCGCCAGAGTCAGCTCGGTGACGATCTCGCGCTCACCGTCGAGCACCAACCGGAACGGCAGCAACCGCAGCTTCGACAACTCGGCAACGATCGCCAGGTTGTAGCGCATCCTGCCGTGCGGCCAGCGCATCCGATTGACCCGGTCGCTGACCAATGAATCGAAGCCGGTTGCCGCGATGGTGCCGAACCAGGTCTCGGTGCCGTCGACACCCCGAATATGGCCGAGGTCGATGATTTCGGTGTGGCCCGCGATGATCACGTCGACGGCCGCCGCCGGGTCGCCCACCGGTATGCCGTACTCGCGGGCGTGGTCGTTACCGGTGCCGGCGGGGATGATCCCGAGGGGAATGCCCGCGGGTGCAGGAGCCCGGCGTGCCAGTGCCTGGAGCGCCAGTGCGATGACGCCGTCGCCGCCGGCGACCACCAAGGCGTCGGTGCCGTCGGCGAGCGCTTTGTCGACCAGTTCGCGGGCGTGAGCGGGATCGCGGCCGACGATCTCGGTGACGTCGACGCCACGTTCCTGGAAGCGGGCGACGGCGCGCTCGGCCGCGTGCGGGGCGTTGCCGTGGCCCGCCTTCGGGTTGGTCAGCAGCGTGACGCGGCTGATTCCGGTCATGGAATGAGCTTGCCCGGATTGAGAATTCCGGCCGGGTCCAGCGTCTGCTTGACCGCGCGCAGCACCGCCACGCCGAGATCTCCGATCTCCGCGGTCATCCACGGCCGATGATCGGCGCCGACCGCGTGGTGATGAGTGATCGTGCCGCCGTTGTCGACGATGGCCTGTGCCGCCGCGGCTTTGGCGGTTTTCCACTGCTGCGCGGCGTCGCCACGTTGTCCGGCGACGACGGTGAAGTACAGCGAGGCACCGGATGGATACACATGCGAAATGTGGCACATGACCAGAGCGGCGGTGCCGCTTTCGGTGAGAGCCGTCGTCAGGGCTTCGGTCACCGCCGCCTTGAGAACACCGAGATTCGACCACGTCGTAGCGGTCTCCAGGGTCTCGCACAGCGCGCCGGCCGACAACAGCGCATCGCGCAGATAGGGGGCGTTGAAACGGCCGTGCTCCCAAGCCTTCGCGGGGCCTTCGCCCAGGGACATGCCGCCCTGGGAGAAAAGCAGCGCGCGGGTTTCCTCATGGCGGCTCGCGGTGTGTTCGGGGCTGCCCTCGAACAGAGTGATTGCCAGGCAACCGCCGGTGATGCTCTGCTCGCCGATGCTCTCGGTGGTGGCCAGGTTGACTCCCGTCTCGACTTCGTCTGACAGCCGAAGCACGGTGGGGCCGGCACCGGTCTGCGTCACCGTGCGTAGTGCCTCGGCACCGGTAGTGAAGTCCGGAAACGACCACGCCTCGTAGCGCACGCTCTCGGGGATCGGATGAACGCGTACCCGGACTCGGGTGATGATGCCGAACACGCCCTCGGATCCGGCGAACAGTTCGCGAAGGTCCGGCCCAGCAGCCGACGCGGGCGCCCGGCCCAGATCCAGAACACCGGCCGGGCTGATGACCCGCATGCCGCGGACCATGTCGTTGAAGCGGCCATAGCCCGCGGAGTTCTGACCGGAGGAGCGGGTGGCGGCGAAACCGCCGATGCTGGCGAAGCGGAAACTCTGCGGGAAATGCCCCAGTGAGAACCCGCGCTCGCCGAGGAGTCGCTCCGCATCCGGTCCGGTGACCCCGGCGCCGAGTTCGGCCTCACCGGAGATTTCGTCGAGCCAGTGCAGGGCGTCGAAGCGGCGCAGATCCAGCGTGACGACGGCGTCGAATCCACCCCGGAGCGGATCCAGTCCGCCGACCACGCTGGTGCCACCGCCGAACGGCACTACCGCAACACGGTGCCGGCTGCAGTACGCGAGGACGGCGACAATCTCGTCTTCACTGCCCGGCAGAAGCACAGCATCGGGTGCCTCCTGGTGAAACTGTCTGCGCTGCAACAGATCCAGCGTCGACTTACCGCCGGCGTGTAGGAGCCGCTCGCGGTCGCCCATGTGCAGGTAGTCGTTGCCGACGATGGCGGCCAACCCGTCGCGATGATCCCGCGACAACGCACTCGGAGATAGGCGCACCTCGTCGATGCCGGGTGCGGCGATCTCGGTTGCGGTCACGCCCAGTGCCTGCTCGAGCAGTGAGCGGATACCGGCTGAGAGCGGTTTGGCCAGCTCCGGATCGCCCCAGCCGTTCCAGGCCATCGGGGGTAGGAGGCGATTTCCGGCAGCACTGTCGACCATGGATTACAGTATTACAGATGTTGTCAATCAGTAACGACGAGTCGCTGGATGTCGGCGACCGGATACTGACCGCCGCGGCCAGCTGCGTACGCGACTTCGGCGTGCAACGAGTCACGCTGGCCGAGATCGCCCGCCGGGCCGGGGTGAGCAGGCCGACCGTGTACCGGCGCTGGCCGGACACGGCGACCATCCTGGCCGCGCT
>SYAA01000344.1 GCA_005789055.1 Actinomycetota bacterium | reverse complement strand
TGGCGCTCACTGCTGGTGTGCGATCTGGCCGAGGGCGTGGCCGACACCTCGCTGCGGGTGCTGGCACCACTGGGCCTGGTGTTCGATGAGACCTCACGCTGGCTTGAGGTGAGCGCCTGCGTGGGGAGTCCGGGATGCGAGCGGTCGCGCGCCGATGTGCGGGCCGAGGCCCTGCGGGTGGCCGAATCCCCTGTCCCTGAGGTCGGCAGGGTGCACTACGTGGGCTGCGAACGGGCTTGCGGCAGCCCGCCGGCCGGCGAAGTACTGGTGGCGACCGACGATGGTTACCGGCCGATTTCGCAGCGCTCCGCCCCGCCGTAGGGTGATGACGTGCTCGACTACATCCGCGATGCCGGTGAGATCTACCGGCAGTCCTTCGCGACAATCCGGGCTGAGTCGGACCTTGGACGGTTTCCCGAGGACGTCGCGCGGGTAGTGGTGCGACTGATCCACACCTGCGGGCAGGTCGACCTGACCGAGCATGTCGCCTTTACCTCTTCCGTGGTGGTCGCCACCCATACGGCACTGGCCGCCGGTGCTCCGATCCTGTGCGATTCGTCGATGGTGGCCGCCGGTATCACCGCGGCGCGGTTGCCCGCTGCTAACGAAGTGGTATCCCTGGTCGCCGATCCCCGCGCGGCCGATCTCGCGCAACGCCGCGACACCACTCGGTCGGCGGCCGGCGTGGAGTTGTGGGCCGACCAGATGGGCGGCGCGGTTCTTGCGATCGGCAACGCGCCGACCGCACTGTTCCGGTTACTCGAACTCATCGACGACGGTATGCCCGCTCCGGTAGCGGTGCTTGGCGGGCCGGTGGGATTCGTCGGATCGGCCCAGTCCAAACAGGAACTCATCGACAACCCGCGCGGGATGGATTACCTGGTGGTCGAAGGTCGACGTGGCGGCAGTGCGATGGCCGCGGCCGCCGTCAACGCGATCGCGAGTGCCCGCGAGTGAGGCCCGCCGAATGAGCAATGAGCAGAAGCGAATAAGCGGAACCTTGTACGGCGTCGGGCTGGGCCCCGGCGATCCGGAACTCGTGACCGTCAAGGCCGCCCGCATTATCGGCGCCGTCGACGTGGTGGCGTATCACAGTGCGCGCCACGGGAAGAGCATCGCGCGCGGCATCGCCGAGCCGTATCTGCGGCCGGGCCAGATAGAGGAACACCTCGTCTACCCGGTGACCACCGGGGACACCGATCACCCCGGCGGATACGACGGCGCGATGGAGGACTTCTACGCCGAAGCTTCCGATCGCATCGCCGCGCACCTCGAAGCGGGCCGGAATGTTGCGCTGCTCGCTGAGGGCGATCCGTTGTTCTACAGCTCCTACATGCATATGCATACCCGACTGGCCGAGAGCTTCACCGCGGTGATCGTTCCCGGCGTGACGTCGGTCAGCGCGGCCTCCGCGGCGATCGGCACTCCCCTGGCGACCGGCGACGAGGTGCTATCGGTGTTGCCCGGCACGCTGCCGGTCAGCGAACTCGCCCGCCGTCTCGCCGATCCCGACGCCGCGGTGATCATGAAGCTCGGCCGCACGTACTCCCAAGTGCGCGAGGCACTCTCGATGGCAGGTCGGCTCGACGAGGCGATCTATGTGGAACGGGCCAGCAGCGAAGGTCAGCGGGTCATGCCCGCCGCCGACGTCGATGCCGCCCAGGTGCCGTACTTCTCGGTCGCCGTCGTTCCGGGTGACGGCCGCAGCACCCGAGTGACCCCGCGCACCGGAACAATCGCGGTTGTCGGACTGGGCCCGGGCGATGTCGACTGCATGACGCCGCAGTGCCTGAGCGAGTTGGCCGCCGCGACCGACTTGATCGGCTACGGCCCCTATCTGGACCGGGTGCCGATCCGTCCGGGCCAGCGCCGCCACCCGTCCGATAACAGTGACGAACCCCTGCGCGCCCGGCTTGCCTGCGAATTGGCCGAGCAGGGCCGCGCGGTGGCGGTCGTATCGTCCGGTGACCCAGGGGTTTTCGCCATGGCCACCGCCGTGCTGGAGGAAGCCAAGCAGTGGCCGAACGTCGCCGTGCGGGTGATCCCGGCGATGACGGCCGCCCAGGCGGTGGCCAGCAGGGTCGGGGCGCCACTCGGACATGACTACGCGGTGCTGTCGCTGTCCGATCGACTCAAGCCGTGGGAGGTCATCGCCGCGCGACTGGCTGCGGCGGCTGCGGCGGATCTGGTGCTGGCGATCTACAATCCGGGGTCGAAGAGCCGTACCTGGCAAGTCGCCGCGATGCGGGATTTGTTGCTGGAGCACCGCGACGCCGGGACCCCGGTGGTGATCGGCCGCGACGTGTCCGGGCCCGACGAATCGGTGAAGGTGGTCCGGTTGGCCGACCTCGATCCCGCCGATGTCGACATGCGATGCCTGCTGATCGTGGGCTCGTCGCAGACCCAGTGGTACACCGCTGCGGCCGGTGACACCGTATTCACGCCTCGGCGCTACCCCGGTTGAACGCCCACACCACAGCATCCTGCACCGAACTGACGACCGCCACACCGTCGGGAAGCGCCGGTCGCTGAATCATCAGCACGTCCGCACCGAGGGAACTCGCCGCGTCGAGTTTGGCCCGGGTCATCGCACCCCCGCTGTTCTTGGTCACCAGCGCCTCGATAACCCTACTGCGCAGCAGTTCGCGCTCGTCGTCGTAGCCATATGGCCCGCGGGATAGCAGAAGCTCGTGGTTGCGGGGAAGTGCGCCGACATCGGGCGCCGTTACCAACCGGATCAGGAACCAGGCGTCGCTACCGGAGAACGCGGCGACGCCGGATCGGCCGGTAGTCAGGAACACCCGCGAATAACCCTTGTTGGCAATAACTTCCGCTGCCTCGGTATCACTGGCGACGACCGTCGCACCGGCCGGATCCCACGGCGGCCGGCTGAGCACCAAGTGCGGCAGATCAAGTCCGGCGCAGGCTGCCGCGGCGTTGACGGTGATGGTCGCCGCGAATGGGTGGGTGGCATCAATAACAGCGGTGATGTCGTTATCGACGAGCCAGTCACGCAATCCGTCAGCGCCACCGAAGCCACCGATGCGCACCGGGCCGACCGGCAGCGCTGGATCGGGTACCCGGCCTGCCAGTGAGCTGATGATGTCGACCCTCGGATGCAGCCGCTCCGCCAGTGCCCGCGCCTCGGCCGTACCACCGAGCAGCAGCACTCTCATCAGTGCAGGTCTCCCCTGGTGCGCCCGGACGAGTACAGGTAACTGTCGGTGAACCCCTCGGCCGCAAGGACATCGCCGACGATGATCACCGCGGTGCGGGTGATCGCGGCATCATGCATCTGGCCGGCGATGTCGGCCAGTGTGCCGCGCAGGACCACCTCTTGCGGCCAACTCGCGAACGCGACGACCGCGGCCGGGGTATCGGGTCGGTATCCACCCGCCAGCAGTTGCGGCACGATGTCGTCGATACGGTGGCTGGCGAGGTGGATCACCAGCGTGGCCCCGTGCGCCGCGAGCGTCGTCAGGTCCTCACCGTCGGGCATCGCGCTGGACAGCGTGGCGACCCGGGTCAGGATTACTGTCTGCGCCACACCCGGCACGGTGAGTTCCCTACCCAGTGCGGCAGCGGCGGCAGCGTAAGCCGGCACACCGGGGACGATCTCGTAGCTGATTCCCCGTGCGTCGAGCAGGCGGCACTGCTCGGCGATAGCGCTGTAGAGCCCAGGATCGCCCGAGTGCAACCGTGCGACCTCGTGGCCCGCAGCGTCGGCGGCGGCGATCTCATCGATGATCTGATCCAGTGTCAGCGGTCCGGTGTTGACGATGCGTGCATCGGCCGGGCATTCCGCGAGCAGGTCGGTGGGCATAATCGAGCCCGCGTACAGGCAGACCTCGCAGCGCTGGAGCAATCGCTGGCCGCGGACGGTGATCAGGTCCACCGCACCCGGGCCGGCACCGATGAAGTACACCGTCACTGCGGTGTCACGGCCTTTACCGTCAGCAGCCACTGGGTGATCGGCATCTGTGGACGCCAGCCGGTAAAGCCCCCCAATGCCTCGCCCTGATAGTGCTGGAACCGTCGGAGTTCGCCGCCGAGTCGGGCATACCAGCTCATCAGCAGCGCTTCGGATTCCACAGTGACGGCATTGACGACGATCCTTCCGCCAGCCGGCAACCGCGCGAGGCATTCCTCGACCAGTCCATCGCGGGTCAGGCCGCCGCCGACGAAGATCACGTCCGGGCAAACCCCCTCGAAGCTCTCCGGTGCCTCGCCGAGCACCCGGATGTCGACACCGAAGGTGCGCGCGTTGGCGGCGATGCGATCGCGGCGCAGCGCATCAGACTCAAAGGCCACGGCCCAGCAGCTCGGGGCGGCCCGACACCATTCGACGGCGATGCTGCCCGATCCTGACCCGACATCCCAGAGCAGCTCACCCGGCCGAGGCGCGAGCGCGGCGAGGGTCACCGCGCGCACCGTCTGCTTGGTGATCTGACCATCGTGGAGCAGAACGTCATCGGGCAACATGCCCCCGGTTCGTTCGTCCGGCCGGTACTCGACGGCGATGACATTGAGGTCGTCGATATCCGGCGGTGGCCCGGCCGACCAAGCCTCAGCCGGGCCCGAGCGGATCCGCTCCCCTGGGCCACCGAGTTGTTCCAGCACAGTGAAGTCCGATGCGCCACGGCCAGTTTCGGCGAGAAGTGCAGCCAACTCGGCGGGCGTGGAGGCGCCGCGGCACAGCACCACCGCGCGACCACCCCGGCGAATCGCCGTGTGCACCGGCGCTGTCACCAGGCTGATGATCTCGGTGTCGGACACCGCCCAACCCATTCGCGCGCAGGCAAGGTTGACCGAGGACACGTGCGGCAGGACCACAACCCGCTCCGCGCCGTAGAGGCGGATCAATGTCCCACCGATGCCGTGCAGCAGCGGATCGCCACTGGCTACGACGTGAATATCCGCATCGACGGGTAACTGTTCCAGCGCGGGCAGCATCGGCGTGGGCCAGGGATGCCTCGGTGCGGCAACCGTGTCGTCGAGCAGATCCAGCTGGCGCGGGGATCCGTAAATGGCCGTGGCGCTGCGTAGCTCGCACCGCGAGTTCTCCGACAGCCCGGCCATCCCGTCAGCGCCGATCCCCACCACAACAATCATCGGAGCCATTCTCGATTCTTCACTTCGTTCATCATCGGGGCATCCTCCGCCACACCGCTTGCGGCAGCAGTCGCATGCCGAATAACAACGGCCGCAAGGCCCACGGCACCCAGACCGTGCGGCGACCCCGCGTCAGCGCTCGCGCCGTAGCCGCGGCCACCTGTGCCGGGGTGCTCGACAGCGGCGCGGGATCCATTCCCTCGGTCATCCGGCCGATCACGAAGCCCGGCCGCACGATCAGCAGTCGCACTCCGGTGCCGTGGAGCGCATCCGACAGCCCGCTGGCGAAACCGTCCAGACCTGCCTTGGCCGAGCCGTAGACGTAGTTGGCCCGGCGAACGCGAACCCCGGCCACCGAGGAGAAGACCACCATCGACCCGCGGCCGGCATCGCGCATCGCGGTGGCCAGCAGGGTCAACAGACTGATCTGCGCGACGTAGTCGGTGTGCACGATCGCCACTGCGTGAGCGGGGTCGGCTTCTGCACGGACCTGATCACCCAGGACGCCAAACGCCAGCACCGCGGTGCCGATGGCTCCGTATTCCCCAACCAACTTGTCCACCAGGGGGCCGTGCGATGCCAGATCGTCGGCGTCGAACTCGACCGTGTGCACGGCCCGGGCCCCGGCCGCGCGCACCGCCGAGACCTGGTCGTCGAGTTGGTCAGCACCGCGGGCTGCCAGCACGACCGTCGACCCCGGAGCGAGTCGGGTGGCGAGTTCGACGCCGATCTCGCTGCGGCCGCCGAAAATCACCACCACCCCGCCGGCCGTGTCGGCCGTGTCTTTCATGGCTGCGATTATTCACTGCGCTAGCGTGATCCCCGATGGCGAATCAAACTACCCGGCTGACCAGCGACGCTCT
>SYAA01000042.1 GCA_005789055.1 Actinomycetota bacterium | reverse complement strand
GCGGAGTATTCCGCGGACCACACCTCGTCGATCCGCCGGGAGGCCGTCGGTGTGGTCGGCACCATCACGCCGTGGAACTACCCGCTGCAGATGGCGGTCTGGAAGGTGATCCCGGCGTTGGCCGCGGGCTGCTCGGTGGTCATCAAGCCCGCCGAACTCACCCCGTTGACGACCCTGACGCTGGCCCGCCTGGCGTCCGAGGCGGGCCTGCCGGACGGGGTGTTCAACGTAGTCACCGGGGCCGGCGCCGACGCGGGCACCGCGCTGGCCGGGCACGCCGGTGTCGATGTGGTGACCTTCACCGGATCGACCGCCGTCGGCCGAAAGGTCATGGCGGCAGCCGCGGTTCACGGTCGGCGCACTCAACTCGAACTCGGCGGCAAGGCTCCGTTCGTCGTTTTCGACGACGCCGACCTCGATGCGGCTGTGCACGGCGCGGTGGCCGGTGCGCTGATCAATTCCGGACAGGACTGCACCGCGGCCACCCGCGCGATCGTGGCGCGCAACCTCTACGACGACTTTGTCGCCGGGGTGGCCGAACTGATGGGCAAACTCGTCGTGGGTGATCCGGCCGATCCGGACACCGACCTCGGCCCGCTGATTTCGTTTGCCCACCGCGCGAAGGTCGCTGGCATCGTCGATCGCGCACCCGGGCAGGGTGCCCGCGTGGTCACCGGCGGTTGCGCGCCCGATCTGCCGGGGGCGTTCTACCAGCCGACGCTGCTGGCCGACGTCACCCAGGGGTGCGAGGCCTACCGCGACGAGATCTTCGGCCCGGTGCTCACCGTTCGCCCGCATGACGGTGACGATGACGCGCTACGGCAGGCCAACGACACCGATTACGGCCTGGCCGCCTCAGCCTGGACCCGCGACGTCTACCGAGCACAGCGGGCATCGCGGGAGATCAAGGCCGGATGCGTCTGGATCAACGACCACATCCCGATCATCAGCGAGATGCCGCATGGTGGACTGGGGGCATCAGGATTCGGCAAGGACATGTCCGACTACTCCTTTGAGGAGTACCTCACCATCAAGCATGTCATGAGCGACATCACCGCGGTCGTCGAAAAGCCCTGGCATCGAACGATTTTCACGCTCCGGCCGTAGCCTGTGGTCAGTCGCTGGTGCCCTTGGTGAACTCTTCGCCGGTCTCCGGGTTGATTGCGGTCTCGCCGGCCGGCAGGTTGGATAGGTCGGGCGCGATGATCGTGGGCATATCGCCGGAGTCGGGCAGGCCGAACATTGCCTCGGTTCCGGTGGCCGGCAACAACACCAGATCTGCGCTGTTACGCCTCGGCAGCGTGAGGCCGTGGAAGAAGTCCGGCGAGGCGATCCACCAGATGACCATCATCGCCACCCCGAGTGCCAGGGCGCCGATACCGACCACCGCGACGGCGCCGAAGCCGAAGATCGTGACGTTGTTGCCGCTGTCGTCGACAAGCCAGTCCGGCTTGGCGTACTGGATCAGGCCGTAGACGAAGACCGCCGCCAGGATCAGGCCGCCGGCCAGTGGCAGTACTCCGCGCATCATGAAGTCCCGCGCCGATGAGGTCAGCGTCTTGCGGTAGAACCACACGCACGCGAAGCCGGTCAGTCCGTAGTAGAACGCGATCATCAGCCCGACCGCGCCGATCAGTGCGGTCAGCAGGTTGGGGCTGATCAGCGTGAACAACACGTAGAAGGCGATCGACACCACGCCCATGGCGATCGTCGAGGTGGTCGGCGTCAGGTAGGTGCGGTGGATCTTGGCGAAGGAGGCGGGCAGCGCCTTGTAGACGCCCATCGACAGCGTGGTGCGTGCCGTCGGCAGGATCGTGGTCTGATTCGAGGCCGAGGCCGAGGTCAGGATCGAGGCCGCCAGCAGCAGCAGGCCGATCTTGCCCAGGACGCTGTCGCCGAACAGGTCTGGACCGATCGCGGCGAAGACGTCGGCGGAGTTCTCCTCGTTACCCAAGCCGACACCCTCCTGCCCAACGCCGGCGAAGGCGATCGCGGCGACCGCGACGGTGGCGTAGGTGGCCAGCAGCAGGAAGGTCGAGATGACCGCTGCGCGGCCCGGGGTGGTGCCGGGATCGTCGGACTCTTCGTTGCAGGCGACGGCGGTGTCCCATCCCCAGTAGATGAAGATGGCCACCAGCATGGTCGGCGCGATGACAGTGGAGAAGTCCAATCCGGCCGGCCAGAACCAGTCCAATGAGGGCTTCAGCGAGTAGGTTTCGGCGGTATTGGTGTAGACCTTGAACAGCGCGACCGCCGCGAAGGCGATCAGCACCACCAGTTCGATGCCCAGTAGTGCGTACTGCAGTCGCGCCGAGACCTCAATGCCGCGGTAGCAGATGTAGGTCATCACAATGATCCAGATCACCCCGGCCACCGTCGACCACAGCGTGCTGTTGGCCAGTTCGGCCACGCCCCCCCAGCCCAGTCCGCCGACGAAAGTGAACGAGTACGAGCCGGCGATCTGGGCGAGGTTGGCCATCACGATGACGTCGGCGGCGATGATGCCCCAGCCGCCCATCCAGCCCACCAGTGGCCCGAACGCACGCGAGGCCCAGGTGAAGGTGGTGCCGCAGTCCGGTTCAGCCTTGTTGAGTTCCTGATACGCCACCGCGATCAGATACATCGGGATGAAGGCCAGCAGCAGGATCGCCGGGGCCTTGACGCCGGCCAGCAGGACACCGCCGGCGGCCACCACCAGTCCGAGGCTGGCGGCCAGGGAGTACGCCGGGGCTGTGGACGCCATCCCGACCACGATGCTGGACACCAGGCCCAGTGCCCCGCCCTTGAGGCCCTTGCTGTCGACCGCGCCGCTGCTCGCTTCTACCGCCAATTCGCCTTTGCTCACGGACGGGCAGCCTACGTTCAATGTGCGTTGGCCGCGAGTTAACGGCGCAGTGCGCGAGGATAGGGTCGATTCAACGAAAGGGCGGCCGCGTGTCTTCGAAAGCAGGCCCGGAATCGGGCGGTCTGCGCACCGGCCATCTCGGCCTCATGCAATTGGTCGGGCAGTCCTTCTCCATCGGCCCGCTGATCGATATCGCCCTCTTCCTCGGCATCGTGGCGGCCCTGGCAGGAGCGATCGGCCCCCTGGCTGTCGCGCTGGCGGCCGTCGGGATGGCGGCCTTTTCGCTGGTAGTGGCTTTCTACGCAGCCGAAACAGGCGGGGCCGGGGCGATGGGTGACTATATGGCCCGCGCTTGGGGGCCGATGGCGGGAACCGGCGCTCTGGGAATCTACGTGCTGTCGCTTCTTTTCTCGGGAGCTGCTGGTTTCGGAATCGTTGTGGGCGAACTCATTTCACGGTTTTCGGAGCAGTATTTCGGAATCGACTTCCCCTGGTGGGCGGGCGCAGTGCTGGTCTGCGTCGCTGCCTGGTGGCTCAATGTGCGCGGGGCTTCGTTGGCGACGAAGGTGCAATTAGTCATCGTGGCGGTGTCGGTGATTCCGTTCCTACTCACCGCCGTGGCGGCGGTGATCCATGCAGGATCAGCCAACACCTGGTCGGTGTTCTTCTGGAGCAACCCCGACCGAGGCGACCTCTTCGCTGCGTTGTTGTTCTGCATTCTGCTTTTCGGCGGATTCGAAACGGTGAGTTCGCTGGCCGAAGAAGCCCGTGCCCCGCGACGTGCCATCCCCATCGCCTTGGTCGGGACGGTGCTCGGTTCGGCCAGCCTATTGGTCTTCTGCTCGTATGCGGGAACCGTCTACTTCGGGCCGGAGCGGGTAGCAAAGACGTGGGGGGATTCGTTGGACGGCTTCGCCGTGATGGGAGGCGAACTGTTGGGGCCGTGGGCCGCGTTCTGGATCCGACTGGCACTGCTGGTGGATTTCTCGGCAACCTGCATCGGCTTTACCGTCGCGGCTCTGCGTGGCATCTACTCCCTGGCCCGAGCCGGTTACCTTCCAGGATGGTTGGCGGTCACCAACCGTCGGGGCGCGCCCGGCAACGCCGCACTGGTCGTGCTTGGCTGCGCGCTGTCGGTGATCGTGGCCGGACTGTTCATTCCGTCCGGGGATCGCTTCCACACGATCTTCGTCGCGGCCACGGCGCAGGGCTTGCTACTCGTCTCGGTGTACGCGGGTATCGCTGTCGGTGCCGTTCGCCTGATGGTCGTCTCGAAAACCAGGCAACCGTGGTGGCGCTGGATCGTGTTCCCGCTTGCCACGGTGGTTCCGATGCTGGCTCTGTATGGAAGTTTTGTGCCATTCCCGGCTTACCCCGAGCGCATCGGCCTCTATGCCGCAATCGTCGCTCTGATAGTGGTGGCCTGGTGGCTGTGGGCGTACCGCGGCCGTGCCGAGAACCTCAGCGCGCGAACATCAGGGCGCGTTTGACCTCTTGGATGGCCTTGGTCACCTCGATGCCACGCGGGCAGGCTTCGGTGCAGTTGAAGGTGGTGCGGCAGCGCCAGACTCCGTCGACCTCGTTGAGGATCTCGAGACGTTCGGCGGCACCCTCGTCGCGGCTGTCGAAGATGAAGCGGTGGGCGTTGACGATCGCCGCCGGCCCGAAGTAGCTGCCCTCGTTCCAGAACACCGGGCAACTGGTCGTGCAGCAGGCACACAGGATGCACTTGGTGGTGTCGTCGTAGCGGGCCCGGTCGGTCGGGCTCTGGATGCGTTCGCGGGTGGGTGAGTTTCCGCTGGTGATCAGGTAGGGCTTGATCGCGCGATAGGCGTCGAAGAAGGGCTCCATATCCACCACGAGATCCTTCTCGACGGCCAGGCCCCGAATCGGTTCGACGGTGATGGTCAGCGGTTTGGCCTCCGACGCGGAGCCTGCGGAACGGCCACGGGCAGGAGCCTTGGGAAGAAGATCGCGCATCAGCACCTTGCAGGCCAACCGGTTGACGCCGTTGATGCGCATCGCATC
>SYAA01000343.1 GCA_005789055.1 Actinomycetota bacterium | reverse complement strand
GCCCGCCGCTGCTTCCAGGTGGCCGAGATTGGTCTTGACCGCGCCGGCCAGCAGCGGCATGTCGGGCTGCCGTCCCCGGCCGTACACCGCCCCGAGGGCGCGGGCTTCGATCGGGTCGCCGAGCAGCGTGCCGGTTCCGTGTGCCTCGACGTAGTCGACCTCCGATGGCTGCAGGCCGGCATCGGCGCACGCCGCGCGCAGCACCGCGGCCTGGGCGGCCGGATTCGGCGCCATCAGACCGTTGGAGCGCCCGTCCTGATTGACCGCGGAGCCGCGAATGACCGCCAGGACCCGGTCGCCGTCACGGAGCGCATCCGAGAGCCGCTTGAGAACGGCGACACCGCAACCCTCGCCGCGGACGAAGCCATCGGCGGCGGCATCGAAGGTATGGCAGGCACCGGTGGGCGACATCGCTTCGGCGGCATCGAAACTGCGTGTCACGACCGGCGACAGGATCAGGTTCACTCCAGCAGCAATCGCCAGTTCCGATTGGCCGGTACGCAGGCTCTGGCACGCCAGGTGCACGGCAACCAACGACGACGAACATGCGGTGTCGACCGTGAGCGACGGGCCACGAAGGTCCAGGAAATAAGACAGCCGGTTGGCGATGATGCTCAATGCGCCGCCGGTGCCGGTCCAGGCGTCGATCTTGTCGAGGTCGCGCGAGGCGAGGTAACCGTACTCGCTGACACACGAGCCGACGAAGACTCCGGTCTGCGAACGCTGGAGTGTCTCGGCCGGAATGCCGGCATGCTCGAAGGCCTCGACGGCCACCTCGAGAAGCAGACGTTGCTGCGGATCGATCCGGTCTGCTTCGCGCGGCGTGATGGCGAAGAAATCGGCATCGAAGGCATCGACGTCACTCAGGAACGAACCGAACCGGGTCGTTTCCGCTAGGGCCGTCGACGTTTTCTGCGAGCCATCCTCGAACGCCTGCCAGCGCCCTTCGGGCACCGTTGAGACCGCTGAGCGACCCGCGGCCAAAAACTCCCACAGTTGCTCGGGGCCGTGAATGTCTCCGGGGAGTCGGCAGCCCAGTCCGATGATGGCGATCGGTTCGGTCAGCGCACCGTCCATCGCACCCGGCGCCGCACCCCCCGTCTCCGCCTCGGGCGCCAAAAGCGCGGTGGCCAGAGCGTTGATGGTGGGGTTCTGCCAGAAGTCCACCGGCGACACCGGCCGGCCGAGGTGCTCGGACAGCTCACCGGAAAGGACCACGGCATCGCGGGATCCCACACCCAATTCGTTGAATGGGGCATCCGGGTCGATCTCGGCCGGATCGCAGGAGAGGTTCGTGATGAGGTAGTCGACCAGCCAGAGACGAAGTTCGGCGTGGGCGTCTGCCCCAGAGGTCATACCGCTATATCTAACCGGTTGAACTCGCCGTCACGATACAGATCAGCGCACGACGACCGCCGGATCTTGCCGCTGGTCGTGATGGGGATCGAACCGGGCGACACCAAAACGAGGTCACCGACCCGAAGGCTGTGTTCCTTCCAGATCGCGGTCTTCACCGCGCGACTGACAGAGTTCAGCTGCGAGTCCTGCTCTTCGTCCTCCCCCGCGGGCTTGACCTCGACGATCGCCACCAGGTTCTCACTGGTGTCGTCCTCCACAGCGATCGCGGCCACGCGACCACCGGTGATCTCCCGGATGGTGGACTCGATGTCGTCGGGGTAGTGGTTGCGTCCGTCGACGATCAACAGGTCCTTGAGCCGACCCATGATAAACAGCTCACCTTCGGAAAGCACTCCGAGATCACCGGTGCGCAACCACGGCCCGGCCGGGGTGCCCGCCGAGGGCTGGTTGATCCGCGCGCGGAACATGCGCTCGGTCAGCTCCGGCTTCTGCCAGTAACCCAGCGCAACGTTGTTCCCGCGCACCCAGATCTCACCGATGGCCCCCTCGGACTTCTCGATTCCGGTCTCCGGGTCGACGATGCAGACCGGGTAGGCCCGCGGAGGTCCATAGGTCACCAGTTCGGTGCTGGCATCCTGACCGGCCTCGCAGCGCAGCGCGACGCCAGCCGCGAGCTGCTCTAGGTCGAAGTGAGCGGTGCGGACCGGGTCCTGGACATCCGGTGTGGCCACGTACAGGGTCGCCTCCGCCAGACCGTAGGACGGCTGGATCACCCGGTCCTTGAGGCCGAATTTGGCGAAGCGGCCGATGAACCGGTTGACCGTGGAGGAGTGCACGCGCTCAGCACCGCTGAGGATGACGTGAACACGGCTGAGGTCGAGGCCCTCCATGTCGGCGTCCGAGGTGCGTCGCGCGGCGAGTTCGAAGGCGAAGTTGGGCGCGCCGGAGAAGCAATGCGGGTGCTTGGCCATCAGCTGGATCCAGCTCGCCGGCTTGAGCAGGAACGCCAGCGGGCTCATCAGCACTGCCTTGCGGCCCGTCACCAGAGGTGAGCAGACGCCCATGATCAGGCCGAGGTCGTGGAAGAAGGGCAGCCACGACACGACCGTGGTCTCCTCCGGCAGGGTGGTGGTGCCGAAGTAATCCAGCATGATCTGCTCGACATTGGCGGTCACGTTGCGGTGTGAGACAACCACGCCGGCCGGCGCGCGCGTCGACCCCGAGGTGTACTGCAGGTAGGCCGCACCCGGGCGAGAGTTGTCGGCGGCGGACACGTCCCGGGTCTCCGAGTAATCAAGAAGGTCGATCTCGATGACGCTCGGCGCCGGTCGACCGGCCTGCCCAGAGGCATACTTGTTGACGTCGGCGACCGACGCCGAGTTGGTGAGCAGCACTACCGGCATGCTGTCCTCCAGCGCTGAGGCGACCCGCTGGTCATGCACACCGAACTGCGGCACCGACAGCGGCACGGCGATGAAGCCGGCCTGAAGCGCGCCGAGGAAGGCCACGATGTAATCCAGACCCTGCGGGGCCATGACCGCCGCCCGATCGCCGGGCGCGCCGTGCAGACGCAGCTCATCGGCAAGGACCAACGACTTGCGGTGGAGCTGGGCCCAGGTCAGCGTCTCGGCCTCACCGGTGCCGGTCACCTCCGGGTCCATGAAGATGTACGCCAGGGCGTCGGGGGTCTCAGTGGCGCGCTGCAGCAGCAAAGCGGGCAGTGACAGGTGGGCGATCGGGGAGATATCGGTCTGCGACATACGGGTATACCTCTTCGCTTATGGTGCGGACGGCCGAGTGGGGTATCCGGGGCTTTACCCGGAGGGCGGCCGATCGCGATTTCGGGCCGAGTCGAAACGGCCTCACACCGAAAAACCTGAGCCTACGAGAACGCCACTATGAGTTCCCGGTCCTCCCCCAATCTAACAGTCTAGTCTAATGCGCGCCGCTGCCGACGGCAAGATTCCTCGCGTTCATGGATCTTTGAGCACACTGTACGCGTTAGCTGGCGACAGGGCCAGGGGTAACCGGACCAGCAGTGTCGATTACCCTTAGGCTGGACATTTACCCAATTCTCACCGCGTGCACAGGCCCCGATCAGCAGGAATTGATACTTGCACGGCAAACAATCGCCGGCACCACCTTACGCCCTCAGCTTAATCTCAGCTTAGCGCGGCGTCGCGCGGGGCCGGATCCGCTCTTCCACCCAGTGCGCCAACTCGGGCAAACTCGCATTGATGTAGAAATGGTCACCGGCGAAGGTGGTCAGATCGAATGCCGCAGTGGTCCGGTGCTCCCATGGCGACATCAGTTCCGCAGTGCCCAATTCATCGTTGTCGGCCATCATCGCGTGGATCGGGCAGGACACCTTCGCCTCGGGGGGACTCTCGTAGCCCGTCACGGCCTTCAGTCCGCGCAATGTCGGCAGAATTGTCGCAGCGAACTGTTCGTCATTAAGGAATTCCGGATTAACACCCGTGACAGTGCTGATCATGTTCAGCAGGTGCGCGTCCGAGCCCTGCAGGTTGGCGATGCGACGCAGCAGGCCGGGGGCGGCCGCCGCCGAGACGAACAGAGCGGTGATCGGATTGCCGGCCTGCTCGAAACGCAGGGCGACCTCGAAGGCCAGCAGCGCTCCCATGCTGTGCCCGAAGAACGCCACCTCGCCCGTCGGTGCCTCCTCGGGTTTGAGCATCGAACAAAGCCGATCGGCCATCTCCGGGATGCTGGTGTACTTCGACAAGTCCTTGCCGGCCCGCTTGCCCGGATACTGCACAGCCACACATTTCGTATCCGCGGTGAATGCCCTGGCGAACGGCACGTAGAACTCGGCCGAACCGCCGGTGTGGGGAAAGATATACAGCCGGGACCCCGCAGGGCCCGTCGGATCGGGTGCCATCTAGATCGGGATCAGCCCATGCTTACGCACGACACGCTGAATCTGCTTGTCGCGCAGCAGTCTCATGGTCTTGCGCAGTAGCAGCCGGGTCTGGTGCGGCTCGATCACGGCATCGATGAACCCGCGCTCGGCGGCGATATACGGAATAGCCATGTTGAGGTTGTAGCCCTCGACGAAGTCGGCCCGGATCTTCTGGACCTCCGGCGCGGTGGGATCAGGGAATCGCTTGACCAGCAGTTGGGCCGCGCCGTCAGCCCCGATGACCGCGATTCGTGCGGTGGGCCAGGCGAAATTGAGGTCAGCGGTCAACTGTTTGGATCCCATCACCGCGTAAGCCCCGCCGTAGGACTTGCGGATGGTGATGGTGACTTTCGGAACATCGGCCTCGACAACCGCGTAGAGGAACCTGCCGCCGCGTTTGATGATGCCGTTGCGCTCCTGCTCGACACCGGGCAGAAAGCCCGGGGTGTCCACGACGAACACCAGGGGCACGTTGAACGCGTCGCAAAACCGCACGAAACGGGCGGCCTTGTCGGAGGCCTCGTTGTCGATCGCCCCGGACATGATGATCGGCTGGTTCGCCACCACTCCGACCGGACGGCCGTCGACGCGGGCGAATCCGGTGATCATCGCCTTGCCGGCCTGAGCGGCCACATCAAGAAAGTCCCCGTCGTCGAAGATCCGCACCAGCACGTCGTGCATGTCGTAAGCCGCGTTATCGGCATCGGGCACGATCTGATCGAGTTCGAGATCCTCCGCGGTGATCTCCGGTTCTAATCCGGGATTGATCACCGGCGCGTCATCAAAGGTGTTGGGCGGTAGGAATTCCAGGAAATCCCGGGTGTACTGGAACGCCTCCTGCTCCGAGTCGACGACCTGGTGGATGTTGCCGTACTTGGCCTGATAGTCGGCACCGCCGAGTTCGTCGAGGGTGACGTCCTCACCGGTGACGTCCTTGATCACATCGGGCCCGGTGACGAACATGTAACCCTGGTCGCGCACCGCGATCACCAGGTCGGTCTGGATCGGGGAGTACACCGCACCGCCCGCGCACTTGCCCAGGATGATCGAAACCTGCGGCACCACACCGGAGAGGAGTTCGTGACGCCGGCCCAGTTCGGCATACCAGGCCAGCGAGGTGACCGCGTCCTGGATGCGGGCGCCGCCGGAATCGTTGATACCCACGATCGGGCAACCGACCATGGCCACCCACTCCATCAACCGGGCGACCTTGCGGCCGAACATCTCCCCCACCGAGCCACCGAACACCGTCTGGTCATGGGAGAAGACTCCGACCGGACGGCCGTTGATGGTGCCGTGCCCGGTCACAACCCCGTCGCCGAATAGCGCGTTCGGGTCGCCCGGCGTGCGGGCCAGTGCGCCGATTTCCAGGAAACTTCCGGGATCGAGCAGTTCCCGGATGCGGTCCCGGGCACTGGGAAGGCCGCGCTTATCCCGCTTGGCGGCTGCGGCCTCACCGGCGGGTTCGGCTGCCAGTTCCAGCTTTTCACGCAATTCGGTCAGAAGTTCGGCGGTGGTTTTCTCGGTCACTTCGGCTGCGTCTCCCGCGTCTCGATGCCCTGGATGCGGTTGATCGCCTCGCTGAGGTGAGCGCCCACCTTGGCAATGTACGGCTCGTCGATCGCCTGGATGTGCTCACCGCCGATCGGCACGACTTCCAGATCGGCGGCGAACTCGCCCCATCCGCCGTCCGGTTGGCGAATTCCGTAGCGGGGTTCAAACATGATTGCGTCATCGTGATACCGATCCGCCATGTAGAGGGTCACATGACCGTCGAACGGCTCGATGTTGGCAGTGTCCAGTGCGCGGTTGTCCAGATACGACGTCCGCTGATGTTCGATGACTCCGCCCGGGATGTTCACTCCGCTGGCCTTGACGGCGTCAAGCACGAACCGGACCTGCCCCTCGTCGTCGAGGTTCTCGAGTTGTTCGTACGGTATGGCCGGAATTTCCACATTGAAGGTGCGCTGCGCGAACAACGCGTAGCGGTCCCACCGGGCGCGAATCTCCTCTTTGGTCTGTGGAACTTCCTCGCCGGCCCGCACCGTGTCGATCAGTCCGACGAACCGCACGTCGGCTCCGGCACGTTTGAGTCCGACGGCACACGCGTAAGCCAGCGCCCCGCCCAAAGACCAGCCGGCCAGGATGAACGGACCCGCACCACCGATCTGAAGAAGTTTGGGAACGTATTGCTGCGCGCGTTCCTCGATGGAACCTTCGACCCGTTCAAGTCCGTAGACCGGGGTGTCCGGCGGCAGTCGCTTGAGCAACGGCTCGTAGACCACCGTCGAGCCACCGGCCGGGTGGAACACGAACACCGGCACGGCATCGACGCCTTCTTTCGGCGCTCGCAGGGTGCGGACGAACCCCTCGAGTTCACCGGCCTCCAGATATTCACGGACGTCGGTGGCCAACTCCTCAATGGTCGCTGCCGCTTTCACCTGCTCGACGGTGATGGTGCCCTCGGCGCGTTCGGAAAGCCGTTCGGCGATTTTGGCCGCGGTCTCGTCGTTGATCTTCGGCAGTTCGTTGAAGATGCCACCCGGAGACTTGCCGGTGACGATGGCCCAGGTGGCGAAGGTGATGCGTTCGGCTGCCTCCCGGGGCGGGACGTCGGTACCGAGGGCCTCCACGACCGCCTGCTGGCTCAGCGCCTTGCCGGCGACCGCGGCCGGCGACTGGGCCGACGGTCCGGCGACGGCGTTCGGTCCGGCCGGGTCTGACGGCGGGGGCGGCGGGGGCGGTGCGTCCAACTGGAGTTCGGGATGTTTGGCGGCAAGCTTGGCCGCCAGTTCCGGCGGTAGTTCCCCGGATGCGATCGCCGCCTGCTCGGCAGCGATCTGCTCCGGGGTGAGCGTTTTCTGGTGTTCGTGCAACTCCGACACCGTTTCGCGGTTCTCGATCGCGTATTCGATGAGCTTCTCAACGGCGTAGAGGTTGGCATCGCGAACTGCGGTCAGCTGAATCGGTGGCAGATCGAAGTCGTACTCGACGCGGTTCTTGATGCGCACCGCCATCAACGAGTCCAGTCCCAACTCGATCAACGGCACTTCCCACGGGAGATCTTCGGGCTCATAACCCATCGCACTGCCCACGATCGTCGACAATCTGTCGTGCACGGTCTCGGAGGAATCCGGAGACCACTTGCCCAGGCTGCCGCCCACGCCGGCGCCGGCGGCGAGAGTGTCGTGCAGGATGTCGGCATCATTGTCAACCGCAGCCTGGATCTGCTCGGCTACCGGCGCGATCACCGCAACACCGGTGGCCACCGCGGCGGGGAGATTCGTCGTCGCACCGGACCGGGCCACGATGGCGTCGTAGACCAACGTGAACGACTCGTCGATGCGAGCGTGTACCTGCACCGAGGCACCGCCGGGGTGACGGGTGAGGGTGGTCACCAGCCGGGCACCCTCACCTGGGACCGCACGCTGCTCAGAGGCCGCCAAGGAGGCATCCGGTAGTACCTGTACTGCAGCGGCTTTCACCAACGCGGCCAGATCGGTTGGCCCCTGGGCCGCGTACTCCCACACGTGGCGACCGTCCGGCATGGCGACATGGGTACCGGGAAGGATGCCCGATCCGTCGGCCGAGAACTGGGCGGCGAGCCAATGTGGTTTGCGGGTGAACTGCGTCGGCGGAATATCCGCATAGTCGTCAGGGTCTACCGCTCGGGTGAACAGCGTCGTGAAATCCAGGTCGTGGCCCAAGGTGTAAAGCTGCGCCATCGCCGCGACCACTGAGGTGACCTCATCGGAATTGCGGGCCAGGGTCGCGATCAATTGGGCATCGTGAAGGCCCGCCGCAGCCGTGGTGAGACCGACTTGCATCAGGGCCACCGGGTTTGGCGCCAACTCAAGAAACGTGGTGTAGCCGTTGTCGACAGCGTTCGCAATGCCCTGGGTGAAATAGACGCTGTGCCGCAGGCCCTTCTTCCAGTAGTCGACCTCGTGGATCGGGTCGCCGCCGGGCCGGATGTAGCCGCCTTCGTGCACGGTGGAGAAGTAGCCGATCGTCAACGGGTGCGCGGTGATGCCCTGCAGTTCGGCTGCCAACTCTCCGAGCAGCGGATCCATCTGGGTGGTGTGACTGGCGCCCTTGGTCGCGAACTTTCGGGCGAACTTTCCTTCCGCCTCGGCACGGGCGATGATGGCGTCCACCTGCTCGGGCGGGCCACCGATGACGGTCTGGGTCGGGGCGGCGTAAACGCACACTTCCAGATCCGGGAAGTCGGTGAATACCCCGGCGATCTCCTCGGCGGAGTATTCGACCAGTGCCATCAGCCTGATGTACTCGCCGAACAGCATGGCTTCGCCCTCGCCCATCAGATGCGATCGCGCGCAAATAGTGCGGGTCGCGTCGGCTAGTGAAAGTCCGCCGGCGAAGTACGCCGCGGCAGCCTCGCCTAGGGATTGCCCCACCACCGCAGCGGGTTTCGCCCCGTGGTGACGCAGCAGTTCTCCGAGAGCGATTTGAATGGCGAAGATGGTCACCTGAGTGGTTTCGATGCCGTAGTCCTGGGAGTCGTCGAGGATCAGTTCGACAATCGAGTATCCAAGCTCATCTTGGACCAGGGCATCGACCTTATTGATCCAGTCGGCGAAAACCTCGTCACGCAGATACAGGCTCTTGCCCATTTTGCGATGCTGGGCGCCGAAGCCGGCCAGCACCCACACCGGTCCATTACTGATGGGGCCGTCGGCGCTGTAGACCAGCGGACTCGTTTTGCCCTCGGCGATCGCCCGGAGGCCCTTGACGGCCTCGTCGTGGTCGTGGGCCATGACCACCGCGCGAGAACGGCCGTGATTGCGCCGCGAAAGCGCGCGGCCTATCGAATCCAACGGCGAAGCCCGACCGGCCGGGCTGTCGATCCAGTCCGCCAACACCGCCGCGGTCGCCTTTTTGCGCGATGTTAGAAACCCTGAAACGGCAAGCGGCACAACAGGAACCGGCTGCTCTGCAGCTTCTAGTTCCTCCCGGGCAATGGCCAGCAGTCGACACGCCTCGTCGGTGAGGCCGGGCAGCGCGGGTTCAACTTCATCACCCGGCTGATAGATACCACCGTCCCCGCCGGTGTCTTCCTCATCGATGAACTCGCCGTACTCATCCATCCGAACGCCGCCGACGTAGACGGCTTCGGCCTCCGGGGACGCCGGTGCTGTGGGGGCGACTTCGGGTTCTGGTTCTGGTTCGATGAGATCGGTGGCCAGCACCTCGCGCAAAACCAGATGCGCGTTGGCGCCGCCGAATCCGAAGCCCGACACACCGGCGATCGCGTGTCCGCTGTAGCGCGGCCAGTCGGTGGCGGTTTCGACCACCCGCAAATGTACGGCGTCGAAGTCGATATACGGATTTGGTCCCGCGTAGTTGATCGACGCCGGAATCTTGTTGTGGTGCAGGGCCAGTGCGACCTTGGCAAGGCTGGCCGCGCCGGCGGCGGACTCCAGATGGCCCACGTTCGACTTGACCGCGCCGAGCAGTGCAGGTTGCTCAGCCTCGCGGCCTCGGCCCACCACTCGACCGAGGGCATCGGCCTCGATCGGGTCACCCAAAATCGTGCCGGTGCCATGCGCCTCGATGTAATCCACGGTGCGCGGATTCACTCCGGCATCGCGGTAGGCCCGACGCAGCACATCGGCTTGGGCGTCGGGGTTGGGCGCAAGAAGTCCGTTGGAACGGCCATCATGGTTGACTGCGCTGCCGGCGATCACGGCCAGGATCTCGTCGCCGTCCCGGCGGGCGTCGTCGAGGCGCTTGAGCACCAGCATGCCCGCACCTTCGGAGCGGGCATATCCGTCTGCGTCGGCGGAGAACGATTTGATCCGGCCGTCCGGTGCCAGCACGCCACCGACCTCATCGAAGCCCAGCGTCACAGCCGGGGTCACCAGGGCGTTCACCCCGCCGGCCAAAACGACATCGGCCTCACCGGCCCGAAGAGCCTGCACGCCGGAATGCACCGCCACCAGCGATGACGAGCACGCCGTATCGACCGCCACCGACGGGCCGCGGAAGTCAAAGAAGTAGGAAACCCGGTTGGCGATGATCGAACTGGCGGTCCCGGTGATCGCGTACGGATGCGCGGTCCGCGGATCCATCATCGCCAGATAGCTGTAGTCATTGGTGGAACTGCCGACGTACACCCCGACGCTTTTGCCCCGCAGACTCGATGCGGGGATGTGGGCGCCCTCAAGAGCCTCCCAGGTGAGTTCGAGCGCCAACCGCTGCTGGGG